>JAFMDS010000021.1 GCA_017857175.1 Candidatus Nanopelagicales bacterium
AGCGCGGATTTGGTCGCGCCCAGTGTTGCGACCCAGATTTCAGCCAAGTCATGTTCAACCCAACCATCAAATGGGAAATGCTGAGGGAACTCTTGATAGCCCTGTGCGGTGATCACGCCGTGGTGGTTGATGAGCAGGGCGGTCATGCCGGTCGTCCCGGCATCGATGGCCAGCACCTGGTCACGTGAACGCACGGAATGCACCATCAAACTGTACTTGCAGGGCTCTGGCAAACAAAGACTTTATGATGATAGCGTTTACATATCGTTTCATTCCCGTGATTGAAATCCTGTGAAAGGTGTCGCAATGCGTGTTGGTGTGTTGACCGGTGGCGGAGATTGCCCTGGATTGAATGCTGTTATTCGAGCGGTTGTTCGCCGAGGCGTACAGGAATACGGCTTTGAATTCGTTGGCTTCCGTGACGGATGGAAAGGCCCCCTCGAAGGTCTTACCATGGAGCTCAACATCGAAACGGTTCGTGGAATCCTGCCGCGCGGTGGCACAATTCTTGGGTCCTCGCGCACCAACCCGATCAAAGTTGATGGGGGAGTAGACAAAATCAAAAAGAACATGAGTGATCTTGGGCTTGATGCTCTCGTTGCTATCGGTGGAGAAGACACTCTCGGGGTTGCCACCGCACTGACCGAAGTTGGTTTTCCCGTTGTCGGTGTGCCCAAAACTATTGATAACGACCTCAGCGGCACCGATTTCACATTTGGTTTTGACACAGCGGTCACGATTGCCACCGAAGCCATGGATCGTCTGCACACCACGGCGGAGTCACACCACCGAATTTTGATATGCGAGGTCATGGGCCGACACGCTGGATGGATCGCCCTTCATTCGGGTATGGCAGCCGGTGCCAACGTGATTTTGATCCCCGAAGTACCTTTTGACCTTGATGAGGTTGTTGGCTGGGTTAATTCTCGGTTTGAAACCAATTACGCACCCATTATTTGTGTGGCTGAGGGTGCTGTGCCCAAGGATGGGGAGTTAATGTCCAAGGACGCCCCCTTGGATGCATTCGGCCACGTGCAATTGGCTGGAATCGGTGAATGGTTGGCCAAAGCGCTTGAAGAGCGAACGGGCCACGAAGCCCGCACCACAGTGCTCGGCCATGTGCAGCGTGGTGGCACCCCGACGGCATTTGATCGCGTACTTGCCACCCGTTTTGGTCTCAAGGCGATTGAATCGGTCAAAGAGGGCGCGTGGGGAACCATGGTGGGCCTTCAGGGCACTGACATTGTTCGAGTGCCCTTAAAGGTAGCGACGGGAACCCTGAAAACGGTACCTCTCGAGCGTTACCGCGAAGCCACTGCGTTCTTCGGCTGAGCCGCACCTCTAACCTACTCACATGCAATCACGCTCCGAAACCCCAATGGTCGTTGAATGGCCTGAGCTTTCCGCCGCTCAGCAGCCGCCGTGGCCCGATGCCGATGCCCTTGAGCGATCCGTCGCATCCCTGCGACGGATGCCTCCTTTGGTCTTCGCCGGGGAGTGCGATCAACTCACCAACCGTCTGGCTGCAGCATCTCGCGGTGAGGCTTTTGTCTTGACGGGTGGCGACTGCGCCGAAACTTTCGAGGCCAATACGGCCGATTCAATCCGTGCCAGGCTCCAGACAGTCCTGCAGATGTCAGTGATTCTGACCTACGCCGCATCACTGCCCGTTGTCAAAATGGGGCGTCTGGCTGGTCAGTACTTCAAACCGAGAAGCAAGACCATCGAGGTGCGCGAGGGTGTCGAGATGACCTCCTACCTGGGCGATGCGGTTAATGCCATCGAATTCGAGGCGGGTGCTCGCAGGCCCGACCCAGAGAGGCTATTGCGGGCCTACCACGCGTCAGGCTCTGCATTAAATCTCGTTCGCGCTTTCACCATGGGCGGCTTTGCGGACTTGCGTCAGGTGCACGCGTGGAATCAAGATTTTGTGCGTGACTCGGTTGCCGGTCAGCGTTATGAATTAATGGCTGCTGATATTGATCGTGCATTGGCGTTCATGCACGCATGCGGTGCCGACCCTGAGGAATTCCAGCGGGTCGAGTTTTACGCGGCCCATGAGGCGCTTTCTATGGACTACGAACGCGCACTCACTCGAATTGATTCCCGCACGGGTAATCCGTATGACGTGTCAGGTCACTTTCTGTGGATCGGTGAGCGCACCCGTCAACTCGATGGTGCACATGTTCACTTTGCCTCGACAATTTCCAATCCCATTGGAATGAAAGTTGGGCCGACCGCTTCACCTGAGGACATTGTTGAGGCAGCGCGAATCCTTAACCCAAATAACATCCCTGGCAGGCTCTCGTTGATCACGAGAATGGGTGCGGGCGAGGTCAAAGACAAACTGCCCGCCATTGTCCAAAAAGTGGATGCAAGTGGAGTTCCAGTGGTGTGGGTCTGCGATCCCATGCATGGGAATACCCGTGAGGCGGCCACAGGACACAAGACCCGACTTTTTGATGATGTAATCGCTGAAGTCGAGGGTTACTTTGATGTCCATCGCAATCTTGGAACGTTCCCGGGTGGTATCCACATAGAGCTAACCGGCGACGATGTCACAGAGTGCGTGGGTGGCACGGGTGGGGTCGAAGAAAGTGACCTGCATCAGCGTTATGAGACCGCGTGCGATCCGCGTCTCAACCGTGAGCAGAGTTTGGAGCTCGCTTTCATGGTTGCTGACATGCTTATCAAGCGGTAAACGCACGTGTCGGATCAATGGCGGGGCACGGCCCTTACCCCTGGCGGCCAAATCCACTTCGCGGTTCACGACCCTTCGAACTCTTTGGTGTGGGCGAGTTATCAAGATCGTGACGACAACCTAAAGTTGAGAAAAAAGTCCACACTCCACGATGCCTTCGCCCAATACACCGAAGGAAATCTCAGCGCATTCACGGGAATTACCGTCGAACAAGACGGCACTGAATTTTCCGCCGCTGTTTATGATCGGATGCGTGAAATTCCACCGGGCAGTGTTGAGACATATGGACAACTCGCCGCGAGGGCGGGATTTCCGCGAGCTGCACGGGCCGTTGGAACGGTGTGCGCGCGCAATCAGGTGGCGTTGGTCATTCCATGTCATCGAGTTGTTTCTAGTAATGGGCTCGGTGGCTATGGATACGGTCCCGAGATCAAACTTGAATTGCTCGCACACGAAGGTGTTGATTACTAAATCGGTCCAGGGATCGTTTGAACCTTAGATGATTCGGATTGTTACTACAGATCCTTTGGGTATTTCGGTGCCAGGTGCTGGTGTCTGGCTAATTACTCTATTCAACGGCGCTACCTGACCCACCTGAACATTAGCCCTCAAGCCAAGTTTTTGAAGCGCCGCGATGGCCTTCTTGCGTGGCATATCCACCAAGTTTGGCACCGTAACAGGAGGTGGGCCTTTGGAAACAACGACATCTACTGTTGATCCAGAGTTCACGGTAGATCCCGCCTTGGGTTTAACGGAGATAACTTTGTTCTTGTCAACACTTTCAGAGTAGGAGTCACTGCGATTAACTTCTAAACCGAGTGCCGTGAGCGTGTCATTGGCAGCTTTTATTCTTGTGCCAACAACCTTGGGCACGTTTACGGGCTTGGGTCCTTTAGAAATAATGAGATCAACTCGAGTGTCTGGTTTGAGCTCAGAACCAATTTTTGGGTCAGTCTTGGCAACTAGTCCTTCAGGAACATTGTTATCAAATGCCTCAGTGCGTCCTCCCAGTGCCAAGTTGGCCCCGGTTATTGCCGTGGATGCAACTTCAGGGGTTTCGCCTTTGACATCGGGAACCAGATATCTCTCTGGACCTTGGGAAACCGATGCGCTAATTGTTCCATCGGGTTTAATGCCGCCACCTGGTTCTGGATCCGTGCTGACAATTACGCCGGCGGGGACCGTCTCGCTGAATATGGATTCGCCGGTCTCGAGTCTCAATTCGGTAGCGGCGATCGTGGTTTGAGCTTGCTCGAATGTTTGTCCAATGAGGTCAGGCGCTGCAATATTTGTGCCCGGACCCACGGCTAACCACCAGCCAGCAAAGCCTGCAATCGCGATAGCGATCACCAGACCAAGGGTGACGAGGAGGCCCTTTTTGCGAGGTTTCTTCTCTGGGAATTCACGCGGGGAAAATGACTTTCCGGTCTGTGTTGTTTGGGAGTTTCCCAGTTGAGGGTCTTCGCGTGAGACAACCAAGGTGTCCCGAACGTCAACAAATGGTCTGGGCGGTGGCAGGCTTTTGCGGATTCGACGAACATCGGCGAGAAACTCGTGGGCAGTTTGGTATCTCAGGGCCGGATCGCGCCTCGTGGCCGACAGCACGAGCGCATCAGCTTCACGGGGTATGTCCGTACGAATACTTGTTGGTTCTGGGACATCACTGTTGACGTGTTTGTAGGCGATTGACAGTGGGCTCTCCCCGGAATGTGGAACGGTTCCCGTGATCATTTCGAAGAGGAGAATTCCCGTTGAGTAGATATCTGAGCGAGCATCAGCGTCGCCACTTTCGACCTGTTCTGGCGCGAGGTAGGTAACTGTTCCAATAATCATGCCCGCCGTTTGGGTTGACTCACTGCTGGCGACCGCTCGGGCTAGGCCAAAGTCCGCAACTTTGACACGGCCGTCATCGGAGATCAGGACGTTCTCGGGTTTGATGTCACGGTGGACAAATCCCGCGCTGTGAGCAGCGTCAAGGGCTTCGATAACAGGGTCGAGGAGAACTAATGACTGCTCTAGTGTCAGTGGACCATATTCACTCAGAACATCGCGCAAAGTTCGACCCGGGATGTATTCCATGGCCAGGTAGACCTTGCCCTCTGACTCACCTTGATCGTAAACACCAACAACGTGCGGGTGAGACAGCCGCGCGGCACTGCGGGCTTCTCGTTGAAATCGGGCAACAAAACCGGGGTCGCTGGCTAGATGGGGGTGCATCACCTTGAGTGCGACCACTCGATCCAGTCTGAGGTCCGTTGCTACATAGACGGTGGCCATTCCACCGCGAGCAAGGAGTGAGGTCACCTGATACCGGTTATCGACCAACTGACCCACGAGGGAATCGGCACCGGATGCAGGGAAGTCCATTCTTGAGAGTCTATGGGGAATTTAAAGGGACACCGTGTTGCCACGCCTGCCCAAAACTGTGGCTGTTGCCAAGGCGATTCGATCGGGTAGGGGACCTGAGATCAGGGGAACGGGGGAGCCGTGAACTTGTTCAAAATCTGCTCGTGAATTGGCAATTAAGTCATGCATGTGTTCCCGCATGCGGTGTCCATCGCGGAGTGGGTCGGCAACCCAGTCAAAATCAATGTCGCACCACAAGAGAATGTCGTATCTGAGCAATAGAGCAAGGTCGAATTCTGATGGATCAGCAAAATACAGCCGCGAATACATGGGGGTTGTGATCGCGGCAGGATCGCACACCAAGATGGCGCCCGGATTGGCCTCGGCAGCGTGGTCCTCCGCAGCAATTTGCCCGCGGAGAATTTCCACTTGGTCACCAAGTTCAGGCGTGCGACCATGGCGCTCGCACCATTCACGCAAATACTCGGGAACAACTATCGCATTCATGCCCTGGTCATTGAGTGCGCCCGCCAAGGCGATGGCGAGTGTGGACTTGCCTGAGCTCTCCGCACCCAGGAGGCCGATTCGCCGAACACGGGGCACTCGGCTGTGTTCATCGAGTGCACTCATGGACAACAGTTTAGAGTCAGGGTGTGCAGGTGAGTCAGTTCAGTTACGTGGCGGTTCTCGCGTTCGTCATCGTCGGTTCTATCTGGCTTGAAGTAGTCCTGCGCACCCGAGTGCTCGTTCGACCGCGGAGATTGACACTGACGATCATTCCTGTGCTTGCGCCGTTCCTTCTATGGGATGCCTATGCAATTTCCCAGGGGCATTGGTGGTTTGACGAGTCAAGAATTCTGGGACTGTATTTGCCCGGTGATATTCCAGTGGATGAACTTCTGTTCTTCATTGTGATCCCATTCGCGTCCGTGTTGACCATCGAGGCAGTGCGAAGCGTTAAAGGTTGGACTGTGGGAGATGAGAGCTGACATGTCGTACACCACAATCGGAGTCCTTGCTGTTGTTGCCGCAGTCGTGGCCGATCTTCTGCTTTTTCGAACAAAACTCGTGACCCGCAAAGTTTTCTGGGTTTCTTACGCCATCATTGTTTTTTTCCAACTGATCACCAACGGGCTTTTCACTGGATTCCAAATCGTGAAGTACAGCGGCGATGCCATTATTGGTTCAACATCTCCTGTTGAAACTGCTCCTCCATTTATCGGGGACGGACGCATCGCCTTTGCGCCAGCAGAGGACTTGCTCTTTGGGTTCTCTCTCGTTCTGCTATCACTGAGCCTCTGGGTGTTCTGGGGACGGCGTGGAATTGATCGCACACCCATGTCAGGCCCACCTATCTGGAGGAAAGATTCTGCAGGGAAACAGGCTGGACAATTTGATTAGGCGTCAGGGTTTATGCCTTTAACATGCCCCGGCCCGTATTTTCTGCGCGCTTTGCGCGCATGACGCCAGGCGGGAAATGCAACCCAAAAGCGAGTTCGTAAGGGGACTGAGGCCCGTTTTTTGAATACTTCAAAATCAATTTCTTCAACTCGGTTAGCGATTCCGCAATAAAGAATTCGAGCGGCATTGATGCAATCCTGCGAGGAGGGGTGCAGCATTTCAATACCGACAACCGATTGAGCGTCGAGTCTGCGCACTCGGTCGATTTGGTGTCGAAGCGCAGCTTTGATCTGTGGTGTCATGTGGCGCCTTTCAAGATCTTCACGGGTGACACCAAAGCGCGCGAGTTCATCGAGTGGCAGATACACGCGACCACGATCAAGGTCTTCGTTGACATCCCTGATGAAGTTGGCCAACTGAAAGGCAACACCCAAGTCTTTTGCTCGCTCATAGGCTTCGGGGCTTGTCGGTTCGAGAATTGGCACCATTTGCAGGCCAATGACTGCTGCGGAACCGTAGACATATTCGTAAAGGTCATCAAATGTCGGGTACTCGGTAACCGTGAGATCCATGGTCATGGAATGCAGAAACGCATCAAAGTGTTCAAGGGGGATATTCCAGCGCCGAACCGTGTGAACAACGGCGCGACACACTGGGTCCTCGGAAATTCCTGCCCGGACATCGTGCATGAATTTCTCGCCCCAACTGCGCAACCATTCGGCTTTTTCAGCATCGGAGAGAGTCGAGTCCAGGTCATCGACAATTTCATCGGCATAGCGGGCAAATCCATAGAGGGCGTGCACGTATGGTCGTTTGCCGGGTGGCAAGAGAAGCGTTGCTAGGTAATAGGTCTTGCCGTGCTTGGCGTTGAGCTCACGGCAGACTTCATAGGACGCAATGAGTTCGGGGTCGGTGATCCCGGCTTGTTCATAATCCTTGCGGTGGCTCAACGGGTGGCCCGCGAACGGTAGTTATGGTCCTTGCCTGTGACCCGCTCAGCAGCCAGGCGGCCCGAAATCAAAACCATGGGAACACCTACGCCTGGTTGAGTTCCTGAGCCCGTGAATACTACATTCTCACCCCACATGTTTCCGGGGCGAAACGGTCCCGTTTGGCCAAAGGAATGTGCCGCAGCAAATGGGGCGCCGCGCTCCATACCTCTGTCGGACCAGTCCAAGGGCGTTGTGACATCGAGGACTTCGATTGAATCACTCAAGCCGACATAGCCGCGCTCTTCAAGTACGCGTAGGCATTCGTCACGGTAACGGGGCTCGATCGCCTTCCAGTCAATGGAGGCATCAAGGTTGGGGGTTGGGAACAGAATGTAATAAAGCTCTTTGCCCTCGGGTGCCAAGCTCGGATCCGAGTAGCTCGGGTTGGTCACCAAGATGCTGGGGTCGCTCATGAGTTGTTTTTTATCGATGAGCTCGGTGAAAACGTTCTTCCAAGATTTTCCAAAATGAATATTGTGATGCGCGATCTTTGAATATTTTTGGGTTGACCCAGCCAACATGAGGTAGCAGGACGGGGAGTAATTCAGGCGCTTGACCGACCATGGCTCCGTGCCAAGGAGTTCCTTGTATGCCACGGGCAGATCAGGATTGAGAACAACGACATCAGCAGAGATGAATTCGCCATCAGCCGTGAGAACACCGGTTGCGCGCCCATTGCTGTGCACAACTGATTCAACGGTCGTGTTGTATTTGAAGTTCACTCCATGCTTTTCTGCCGCCGCTGCCATGGCTTTGGGCACGGAATGCATCCCGCCACGCGGGAAGAACACGCCGGCGACTGAATCCATGTAGGCGATAACTGCATAGATCGCGAGCGCGTCGTAGGGAGACAAACCCGCATACATTGCTTGGAATGAGTAAATGCGCTCCGTGCGCGGGTCTGTCATGTACTCGCGCACCTTAGGAGCTAATTTGCGGAATCCCCCAATGGCAACAAGTTTGGCCAAGTCTGGTGTGAGCAAATCAAGTGGTGAGTCAATATTGCGGTCAATGAAGTCCTTCATTTCATATTGATAAAGTTTAGAAACAAAGTCAACGTATTTTTCAAATCCTGCCGCCTCTTTGTCACCGATCACCTGACTGATCTCTTGTGACATTTCCTTAACGTCACTGTGTACGTTCAACACTGAACCGTCGGGATAGAAAGCTCGATACAGGGGAGAGACAGGGTCGAGAGTCAACCAGTCTTCCATGGTCTCGCCGATGCAATCGAAACAGTCAGCGATCAAGTCGGGCATGGTGAGAACTGTTGGGCCCGTGTCTGCGTGGTAGGTGCCGGTGGGGCCCTGCATCTCAATGCGCCCAGCGCGGCCTCCGGGAATTGCTTCACGTTCAATGACGGTTACGGTTCGTCCCGCACCAGCCAGGCGCATTGCGGCTGAGAGGCCCGCAAGGCCAGCGCCGACGACGACGACGTTCTCCGATGGACCCGTTACCGTGCGCGGAGCGGGCAGGAGTCGATTCAATGCATTCGTTGCTAATCCCACAATCACACTTTCCTTTTGGTGGCGGCATATGCCAGGTTTGTAAGTACTTCTTTGGCCCCTTTTTCGAGGTCGGCTGAGTTCAAAGATTCAATTGATTGCTCGAGCAGTTCACCGATCAAGTTTTCGGTGTAGTCGAGTGCCCCGGTGCTTTGGATGACCTCGCGGAGGGTGCTCACACCATCAAGATTGAGGTGCTCATCGCCCAACTTCTCACGCAGTTCTTTTAGTTGAGTTTCATTCGCACGTTCGGTGGCAATCGCGATGAGAACGGTGCGCTTGCCTTCGCGCAAGTCATCGCCCGCAGGCTTGCCGGTGATTTCTGGGTCTCCAAAGACTCCGAGGATGTCGTCGCGGAGTTGGAATGCTTCACCCAAGGGCAGGCCGTAACCGGAATAGGCCTCGAAAACACTCTGTGGCGCTTGGGCGATCGCAGCGCCAATGTGTAAAGGTCGCTCAATGGTGTATTTGGCGCTCTTGTAGCGAACAACTCGGAGTGCTCGCTCAATGGAGCCTCCGCCACGTGCCTGTTCCAATAAATCCAAGTACTGGCCGGCCATGAGTTCTGTGCGCATCTCGTTGTACACGGCTTTAGCCTGGCTCAAACTTTCCTGCGGCAGTTTAGAAGTCAAGAGCAGTTCATCAGCCCAGGACAAGCACAAATCACCCAGAAGTATTGCGGCGCCTTCACCGAAACGGTCTGATCCACCAGCCCATTGGTTGCCACGATGCATGGAAGCAAATTGACGGTGGGCCGCGGGCTGGCCTCGTCGAGTATCTGAGCCGTCCATGACGTCATCGTGAATCAGGGCGCACGCCTGTAGGAATTCCAGCGATCCGGCTGCCTGCATCACAGCGTTATCGAAAGCAGAATCGGTTAATTGGTCGCTGGAGGCGGCACCGCGCCAGCCCCAATAGCAAAAGGCGGGGCGCAGTCGTTTGCCACCGGAAAGCAAACTGGTCACGGAGTCGAGGAGTGGTTCAACGTCGGTACCGACGGCCAACAGGATTGAAGTTTGCTCGCCTAGGAATTGGTCGACAATTGCCTGAACACGTGGACGCAGGTTCGCAGCATCGAGGGGGTGTTCGGGCACCGCCCCACTCTATTGCCTCATGGATCAGGGCACACTTTGGTTGAACGCTTGAACTCGATTGGCTCGATAACCCTCGATGGGCACCTGTACCCCGCATTTGCGGTATCACGGCAGACTAAGGCCACAAGGGCACGAGGAAATTGCCTAATCAGGCTGGTCAAATGGGTCAGGCTAGTCATGTGGTTCAAGGGGAGGGGTGGGCATGGATCTAGAGCAACTGGCCAGCGCCTCACTCGTGGGCGCGGTCATTGTTTTGGTTGCCATCGTGGGTGCTCGCTTTGCCGGCAGACTCGGCGTATCCGGCCTGTTGCTCTACCTCGTGCTCGGGTTGGTGCTCGGGGAAATTGTTCCGGGGCTGTCATTAGATGACGCGACACTAGCCACCGTTCTGGGTTACACCGCCCTCATTTTGATCTTGGCGCACGGCGGTTTGACCACGCGCGTGGATCAACTCAAACCAGTTTTGGCACCCTCCCTGGCATTGGCCTCGGTGGGTATCGCGGTGAGTATTGCCGTTGTTGCCGTTCCCTTGGTGCTGTGGCTCGATGTTGATCCTCAGGTCGCGGTCCTTTTGGGAACGGTGCTCGCAGCCACGGATGCAGCGGCGGTGTTCTCTGTTATGCGTCGCATCCGCGTCAGCGAGCGGGTTCGAACATTGCTCGAAGCTGAGGCAGGATTTAACGATGCCCCTGTCGTGGTGATCGTCAGCGTTGTTGCAGGCGGGGCGTGGGGAAGCACCTCGGGCTGGTGGATTCCCGTTGTGGTTCTCGCTGAACTCATCGGTGGGGCAATCGTGGGCGTTGCCGCGGGATACGGAGCGCGATTAATCCTTCCGCGCCTTGCCCTTCCCGCGGTCGGCCTCTATCCCATCGCGGCGCTCGCCATGATCGTGTTGTCCTATGGACTTGCATCAGTTTTCCATGCATCAGGATTCATGGCCGTGTATCTCTCCGCCATAATTATTGGTTCAACAGCACGGCTGCCGCACAGGAAATCAATCGTTGGATTTGCCGATGGACTTTCGTGGATAGCTGAGATCGGTCTCTTTGTCATGCTTGGGTTGTTGGCCGATGTCAGCAGATTGCCCGAATCTCTCGGAATTGCGCTCGTCGTTGTCCTTCTTCTCACATTCTTGGCGCGGCCATTGGCTGCAGTTATTTCCCTGACGCCATTTCGCTTGGGAAAGAAAGTCATTGGGTTTACTTCCGTTGCAGGGTTGCGTGGAGCAGTGCCCATTGTTTTTGCCGCAATTCCATTGGGACTGGGCATGCCAGGGGCTGAAATAGTTTTTGACACCACATTGATAGTTGTACTCATTTTGCTTGTTGTTCAAACTCCACTCATGCCATTTCTTGGCAGAAGAATTGGAGTATGTCTTCCCGAGCAAGTCCATGAACTTGAATTGGAGAGTGCGCCATTAGATGGGATGTCTGCCGTGGTCCTGGGCGTTGATGTGCCAGAAAAATCTGCTTTGGCTGGGGTTTATGTCCTAGAAATGGGACTGCCAAAGGGTGCCGTTGTCTCACTCGTTATTAGGTCAGGTGAAACACTTGTTCCCACCGAGGACACCAGAATCAGGCCACGGGATCAACTCGTTGTGGTGTCGACAGAAGAAGCACAGATCGAGGTGGAGAAGCGAATTCAATTGCTGTCTGAAGGCGGGCGCCTTGCTCGGTGGTATCGCGGTGAGAATTAGAAGCGACAGTTAGAAACGAGATTTAAAAGGCGAATTAAGCGTCGCGGCCAATAAGTTCGGCAACGATTTCGGCACCCATGCCAACGAGTGGTAAGCCACCGCCTGGGTGTGAAGAACCACCGACAAGGAACAGGCCTTGAATGGGGGATTGATTGGCCGGTCGATTGAATGCCGCATTGGCACCATTGCTGGATGAACCATAAATAGATCCACCCGGTGCATTCACTGCACGTTCCAAATCAGCGGGAGTCTGTATTTCCATGAAACTAATGCGAGAGCGAATGTCCGTTCCGCGTTCAGCGAGAAGATCAATGATTTGTTGCCCATATGATTCTTTGAGTCCCGGCGCATCCCAGTCGACTCCGTTTTTGCCACTTGAATCGTGCCGCGGTGCATTAACCAGAATGAACCATGACTCAGAGTTGGGATTGGGTCGCATGAGGGGGTCATTCGGGGCGCACACGTAAATTGCAGGATCAGCAACAGGCTTCGGGTTTCGCCCAAAAATGGAATCAAACTCGGCATCGTAATTGCGGGGAAACCAAACGTTATGGTGGGCAATGTTGGGCGTTATTCCATTAAGTCCGAGCAAGATGACGAAACCGGCGAGGGATGGATCGCCAGAAATTTTCGGTTTCTTGGCTGTGGATTCCGCGAGCAATTTTTTGTAGGTCAATTGAGCATCGGAATTGGACACAATAATATCCGCGTTCAGGAACTCCCCTGTTGCCAGACGAATGCCAGTAACGTGATTTGCTTCCGTGACTATTTCACTCACGGATGTTGACAGGCGAATGTCAACCTTGCGTTCTTCGCAGCGTCGCTGCAAAGCATCAGCCAAGGACCCAAGTCCGCCACCGATGTGCCATACGCCGAAGAGTTGTTCAATGTAGGGAACGGTTGCAAGTACGGCCGGAGCTTTCCGTGGATCTGAGCCTGTATAGGTGGCATAGCGATCAACAATGGTCACCATCCGAGGGTCGCTGAAAGTCTTTTGAGCAAGGGAACGCAAGGTGGTAAATGGCGCAATTGTGGCAATGTCTTTGGGGTTAGCTAATGGTAGTAACGACTTGAAGCCTCTAAGTGGTGATTGCAGGAATGGTTCCCGGGTTAGTCGCCACATGTCTGCAGCGCGCTGCATAAATTCAAGCCACTCTTTGCCTGCGCTGTCTCCGAATGCCTGCGCAAAAGCTTGGGCGCATTTCGCGGGGTCGACTCCTGGTACGAGGACATTTGAACCGTCAGCAAAGTGGTACCGAAATGCTGGTTCGACAGGTTGAAGATCAAGACTGTCTTCCAAGCTTTTCCCTGTTTTCAAAAACAGATCTCGATACACCGCAGGGAGAGTGAAAAGGCTCGGACCGGTGTCAAATGCGTAGCCATTGCGCCTGTGCGTGTGCAATTTGCCACCAACACGATCGGATGCTTCCACGACGGTGACCTGATGACCTTTAACGGACAGTCGGGCGGCTGTGGCCAGGCCACCGACCCCCGCACCAATGACGATGACTCGACTCACAGCGAGCGACCCTTCCACGTGTTGGTGCCACGAACGTGGCGATACCAACTCAGTGCATTCAGTCCAATGAAGGCGGCAATGGAGGCTGGCTGCGCAAGGGAATCTGGCCAGACTTTCGCGTTCGTTTTCTTGGCCACCAGTGCGCGACTTGCAATCCCAGATGCAAGACCAATTCCGCCAAGAATCCGAGTTGATTTTTTGCGCCCAGTGATCAAGGCGATGGGGGGAACCAAGTAGGTGAACCCCAGTAGCGAATTCACGGCAACCGACCCGGCAGGTGAGCCAAAGGCGCTCCACAGTGACTTGGTGTAACCGTCAATGACCTGCTCGGTTGACTCATACATGCGGCACTGGGCGATGTCTGATCCATTGACGGTTGCGCAATGAGAGCCGGATGCCTTGAGAGAGCGCATCAGTGCAATGTCCTCGAGAACAATGTTGCGCACGGATTCATGCCCACCGCATTGAACATAGGCTTCACGGTCCATGACCATTAGTTGACCATTTGCTGCGGAAAGGCTGGGACGCAGGGATTTTTCAGCGATTCCGAGCGGGAGCGTGGCAGCCCACGACCACACAACGAGTGGTTGCACAAGCCGCTCGACCAGAGTCTGGGCAATCTGTCGGGGATAGGGTGCGACGAGGGCAAGGTCTTGCTCTCGCAATAGTTGAACGCAGGCGGCCACCGCAGTGGGCTCCAAGATAACGTCTGCATCGAGAAAAACGAGTACCGAGCCAGACGCCTTTTGCGACAGACGATGGCAGGCGAAAGGTTTTCCCAACCAGCCGGCGGGGATGTCTTCGATGCCCTCAATGAGTGTCACTTCAGCGTATGTTTCAGTGAGTTCCGAGACAATGTGTGCGGTGTCATCGCTTGAAGAGTCATCGAGAATTAGTATTTCGAAATTTGTGAGTCCGACTTGAGTTAGTGCGCTTTGGGCAGCAGCGCGAATAGTGAGTTCTTCATCTCGCGCGGGAATCAGGATGCTTACTTTCTCGGTGATTGGAGTTCCATCCCACCAAGGTTCGCGCAATTGTGTGAGGTTGTATGCCGTGTGCGCTGCTAGTGCTACTGAAATCGCTGTTGCTGTTTGAGCAGCTACCACTGGGGCTGACTCCATATACGCCAGAGCCAAGGAATGGCAACCAAGCCCATGGCGATTCCACCCCAAATAGCAACCGCAGGTTCTCCAAAGAAAACCAACGCAGCAAGAATGTTGGAAAAATAGATCCAGGCCAGCAGGGTGTTAGGAACGTGGTCGTTGGCAACCTTGCGGGGGAGCAGATTGAGGGCATACATCAATGCCCATGATCCAAGGAGCCAGCCAAGAAAGTTTTGCAGTGGGATGTCAGGAATACCAGGTAGGTACCAGCCGATTGAGTTCCAGACCCAGTAGCCCTCACCCGTCATCATGGGATCAAGGAATAAATCCCACGAGGCTAAAAACCATCCCGCGATGAAAGCCGTCCACATTGGTGTGCTGACCAAGCGTTGAACTGCAAGCAAAACAGGGTAGGCCATCATGGACCACGCCATGGGAATGATGATGGGAACGCCCAAGAGTGCGGGCCCGAGGGTGTCGCTGTAACTGTAATCACCAAAAGGAAACGCCGTTGCAGTGCCAAGGGCCTCAATGAGTAATCCGTATAGCAAGGTGATGCTAAAGAAACTTAGAGTCCAGCCCAACCCCCTGTTGAGATAAGAATGTGAAACCACGGCCGCAAAAAATGAGATGACCGTCAGGATTGTCAGGGAAGTCCGGGTGTTACCACTGGCCAAAATCCAGATGATCTGACCAAAAATTGTGATGGCTGCGAGTGCCCACGGAATATAGCGAGTCCAATCGGGGCGTCCCTGTCCGCGATCTGAATGGGGACCCCCATAAAACCGGACGCTCATACTGACCAAGCATAGGGTTCTCACGCGGTTCTAGACTGACTGCATGAGTGAACAAATCCGCGCCGACGTTGTCCCCGCTGATCACAAATACAAGCGGGCGGGAAAGATCACCGTCAATGCACCTGCGTCAGTGATATTTGACTTGCTGGCTGATCCTCGCAACCACACGCACTTTGATGGTTCAGGAACCTTGAGGGGAGATGTCCGCGGTCCTGAGCGGCTTGAAATGGGCTCTAAGTTCGGCATGGACATGCACATGATTGCCAACTACAGAATTAAGAACACGGTGGTTGAGTTTGAGGACAACAGAAAAATTGCTTGGTGTCACCCGGGCCATCACCGCTGGCGTTATGAACTAGTTCCCATCGATGAGAACACGACAACTGTCGTTGAAACATTTGATGGATCGACCGCTCGGATACCACCGGCTTTAAAGTTGATGAATGCCTATGAAAACAACCAGAAGGCGATTCTCAAGACCTTGGTCAACCTTAAAAAGGTCGCTGAAGCCCAAATGACCAACCAAGAGAATTAACAATGTCCCTCGACGATTTTGAGCGTTATCCACTGACATTTGGCCCCAGCCCTATTCATCAGTTGCCCAGACTGACTGAGCACCTTGGTGGAGCAACTATTTGGGCTAAACGTGAAGACGTCAACAGTGGACTGGCCTATGGCGGTAACAAGACGCGAAAGTTGGAGTACATCATCCCCGATGCTCTTGCCCAAGGCGCCGACACTTTGGTGTCCATCGGTGGGTATCAGTCGAATCACACCCGGCAGGTTGCTGCAGTTGCAGCAAAGATTGGAATGAAGGCCGTACTCGTTCAAGAAAAATGGGTTGACTGGCCTGACAGTGTCAACGATCGCGTTGGCAATATTCTCCTTTCCCGCATCATGGGTGCAGAGGTGCGTCTTGATCCTGCGGGTTTTGACATTGGCATTCGGGATAGTTGGACCAAAGCGCTCGAGGACGTTAAAGCACGGGGCGGAAAACCATACGGGATTCCTGCGGGCGCCTCAGAACACAAATTTGGTGGTCTCGGTTTTGCCAATTGGGCGTATGAGGTGGAAAAACAAGAGCAGGAACTTGGGGTCTTTTTTGACACCATCATTGTTTGCACCGTCACGGGCAGTACTCATGCCGGAATGATTGCCGGCTTTGCGGGACAGGATCGCCCCCGTAAAGTCATTGGAATAGACGCTTCTGCGACATTGGAAAAAACTCGCGAGCAGGTTGCCAGAATTGCGCGCCATACCGCAAATCTCATCGGTCTCGAGCGTGAGTTAGCTGATCACGAAATTGTGGTTCTTGAGGGTTGGGCGGGAGATTTATACGGCATTCCGGTGCAATCAACACTTGACGCCATTCGACTTTCAGGCAGCCTTGAAGGCATGATCATTGACCCGGTCTATGAAGGCAAGTCAATGGCGGGTTTGATTGATCTGGTTCGTAGCGGAGTAATACCCCAGGATTCGAATGTTCTTTATGCGCACCTTGGTGGACAGCAGGCGCTCAATGCTTATAGCGCACTTTTCACTCACTGATTGTCAATCGTTTGTACATGGGTAAATAAAATTTTCCGTATATTCCGCGACCTCGGTATTCTGGAGAGATCCGGAAGCGGATCAATCTAGGGCGAGCTCAAGGCCACGGGACACACCATGCTCGTAACAAGAAGATTGTGGATTAAAGACCTGCGCTCGTGGGTACTTTTGCAGAGGGGGCTTGGGCAGGTGGTTGCGATCCTCGAACCTTGCGAATATAGAGAGTCATAACAGGTATGACATAGGCCCACCATGCGAAGAATTCAAGCCAAGTTGTTGCGGGACGGAAGTTGAAAGTGCCACGCAAAAGTGTTCCGAGTCCACCATCTGGTGGAATCTGCGTGCTGACATCGAAGGCATATGAATTCATGAATGGAAGAATTCCGACTTCTTGGAGTTCGTGGATTCCATAGCTCAATACGCCTGCTGCGACGATGATGAGGGCAATGCCGGTCCAAGTGAAAAGCTTTGAGAGGTTGAGTTTCACCGCTCCGCGATAAATGATGTAACCGATGACGGTTGCTACGGCTAGACCCAGAAGTGCTCCGATGATTGGAGTGGCGGAACTGCCTGCGGCTCGAATGCCGGTAAACAGGAACAATGCTGTTTCCATGCCTTCGCGGATGACAGCGACGAAGGCTACAAAGGCAATTGCCCAGCCGTTGCCCAGTAGGGCCTTATCCACCTCGCCATGGAGGTGAGATTTCAAGGTTCTGGCATGGTTTGCCATCCAGAAAATCATCCAGGTGATCAGAATGACCGCAATAATGGAGGTTACCCCGCCAAATGTTTCAGCCGCGGTGTCACTCAGAGTTTGACTGGTGAGTTGGAGAAATGCTCCAAAGCCAAGTGCGAGGGCTATGGCAGCGCCGACCCCGATCCAGAGTTTGCGCAATGATTGATGCTCGCCGCGTTTGACCAAATAGGCGACCAAAATAGCCACAATCAGGGATGCTTCAAGGCCCTCGCGCAGTCCAATCAAGAAGTTGCTCAACATGGTTCGTCACTCATTTCTCAGGAATCGACTATTTGATTAGGGTAGCCTAACATAGGGTTGCCTAACCTAATGAATTTGGGTTTACTGAACGAGCAGGGTCGTACCCACAACCACTACGGCCAGTCCCGCGAGTGCTCGGGGTGATTGGCGTTCTCGAAATACGACCCATGAGGCAATTGCGGTAATCACGAGACTGAGTTTGTCCACGGGAATCACACCGCTCACCGGTCCAGACTTGAGGGCGGCGAAAAAGAGTAGCCAACTTGCACCGGTTGCAACTCCGGATAACCCCAGAAAGAACAGATCCCGGCCCGAGATGGAGCGCACCTGGCGATAATCCCCGGCAATGAGCACGATGAACCAAGCCATGATGACTACAACAATGGTCCGGATCGCGGTTGCCAAGTTGGAGTCAATATTTTCCAGGCCCCATTTCGCCAGGAGCGCGGTCAGTGATGCACAACAAGCACCCGCAGCTGCATAAATAATCCAAAGATTTTTGAGTTGAGTTGAATCATTCGGATCTGAGCGTTGGGCGACCACGAGAAATGTGCCGAGCGCCAGCAGGCCAATCCCAAGAATTTGCAGATAACCGGTCGATTCCCCAAAAATGATTATTCCCACAATAATTGTGAGGACAATGCTGAGTCGATCAACGGTGACCACTTTCGTTGCATCACCAAGTTGCAATGCGCGGAAGAAGAACAGCCACGATGCGCCGGTAGCGATACCGGAAAGCACCAAGATGATCAATGTCGGTGTCGTAATGGTCGAAACTTCACGCATTGCACCTGTTATGAATACAACGATCCACGCCAAAACAACTACAACAATTGTTCTGATGGCGGTTGCAAGATTTGATGAGATATTTGCAATGCCCAACTTGCTGAAAATAGCGACAAGGCCAGCAAAGAATGCTGAACCGAGTGAGAGTGCGATCCAAGAGATCATGGTGATGTAATCGTGGGTAAGGAATGCCTGTTAATTGAGAGACCTAGACGTTGACTTCGGCGGCTTCGCCACCTGTGATGCGCAGGAGTTCGTCATAGGTCGTGGGGAACACGTAATGTGGGTGACCACCTGCTGCCCACACTTGGTCGTATTGGCTGAGTGAAATATCAATGATTGTTGGAAGGGGTTCTGGGTGGCCGACGGGTGCCACCCCGCCAATGGCGAAACCTGTTGCCTGACGAACATCATCAGCGGTGGCTTTGGTGACTTCATTGACGGCGAGAATCGTTGCAATGGAGTCTGTATTCACCCGATGCTTACCGGAGGCGATAACTAAAACGGGTTTGGCATCGGCAAGAAATATAAGCGAACTTGCTATTTGTCCTACTTCAATGCCAAGTGCATCGGCTGCTTCTTTTGCCGTGCGGGCACTGTCGTCGAGCCTTCGGACTTCACCGTGGGCACCAAGTCTTTTAAGGGCGTTGCGCACATGAATAACTGATTGCTGCTCGGTAATTTCACTCACGCGGTGATACTAGTGCGCTTCTCTTGGGTCTGGTCGTTGAACTTCTAGCTGGTAAACATGCATTGAGCCCAGGCACGGAATGATTCCATCGCGGTTGTGCGGCCAGTGCTGAGTGAATTGGCCAAGACTGCGGTGAGGCTAGTGGTGAGCACCCAACAACGTTCATTGATTTCCTCGGGGGTGAGGCTGTGCGCATTGTGGTCAAGGCGCGAGGTCACGCCGCTACTGAGAGCGTTCACAAAACTAGAAAAAATTGGACCAGTGACTGAATCCATATTTGGTACCGACACAAGTGCATGCCAGGCAGCAACGTCTGCGGGATGCTCAATCCATTGTTTTTCGAGTTGGGTGATGACCTCACTGAGCCATGGGCCAAGGGGAGTGGGGGTGAGAGAATCCGAGTTCGATTCTTGGGTGATGTGATGGGTCATGTCCTGCAGGGGGCGGCTAGATACTTCAGCAACCGCGAACAAAAGGGTCTCGCGGTCAGGGAAAAACTGGTACACCGAGCCGATGGGGACTTCAGCCTTGTCGGAGACCGCGCTGGTGGTGACTGCCTCGGTGCCACCAAGGATCAGCAGATCGATAGCGGCCCCGATCATGGTCGCTACCCGTCGCCGAGAGCGTTGTTGTCGGGGGAGTTTGCGCAGGGGGAGATCCTGCAGGGAAGCCAGATTTGTGGCTAGGGCGATTGCGGATGAACTTGAGGAAGGCATTAATACATTGTGGTGCCGGTTAGGTCGCGTCCCGGCAGGGTTTTGTCCCAATTCGGTAGTTGAAATATCGCAGAAATATCACAACGGGTTAGTCGATCGACCCAAATTCCTCAAAATACCCATAAAAACAGCCCGGGGTTGACTGATGTCAGTGCCCAGGTCTATCTTTGGATCTGTTCGAACATTTGTACGAAAACTGGTGTGGGAAGCACTCGCTGGAGTGCAGGTGTCCGAACTGCCTCCCGGCCCTGGATTCGCGGCTAGGTGCGGGTCAGGTCATTACACGCGGTGAGAGCCGCTACATGATCACAGTCACCGGGGTCGTCTCGACCCCGGCCCCGGTGACTGTTTTTGGTGTCACGCACAGTGGCATAGGGCATATAGCGCGATAGAGGGAGGCAGTGAGAGGTGGTTCGACGCTACCGCGGAGCAGTTATCGCGGTGCAGGTCAATCACAAAAAGGAACCCACGCGGTTTCACTGGCAGGGACGGCAGTACCAAGTTCAAGCAATCACAGGCAGTTGGGTCGAACGGGGCACATGGTGGTTGCGCTCAAGCAGTACGGAATACAGAGTGTTTTATCGGGTCGAAGCAGTGCAACTGAATTACTACCGGGTCGAGAAAAAGAATTACCGGGTCGAAAAAAGAAAGAGTGCCTCTATTGGCACGTATTACCTGTCCATGTCTGTTGGCACATCACATGACCAACCACATGACCAATGGGCGCTGGAACGGGTAATGGATTAACTCGACTCGAAGGGAAGTGTCATGACGGGAAAGTTCACTAAACGGCCAGCAGAAGACCTCCTGTATTCAGCCCAGGACAGTTTGCAGGAAGCAACTGTCGCGCTCATGCCACAGGATCGATATGCGGCTGCACATTTGGCAGCCCTTCGAACAGCGGCAGCAGTTCTCGCGGATCGAGCTCAAGTTGCTGTTGGCCCACGGCGCCAACGTATTCGCAGTGCGTGGGAGCTGTTACCTGAAGTCGCACCTGAATTTGGTGAATGGGCGGAGTTTTTTGCCGCAGGTGCTCGCAAGCGTGCCTCGGCGCAAGCAGGGATCCCATGTGTGACAGCTCGTGAGGCTGATGACCTAGTACGCGATGCCGAGCGCTTCCTGTTACAGGTCGCTGACTCGCTTCACTGTCTTAAACAATCCAGCATTCCAACGGGTCGCACGCAGTTTCTGCGTGTGAGCTGAACTTCTTTCTGGGGACTAGGTAATTCACATGAATTCAGTGGATTCGTTTGCTCATTTACAGGTTGCATCGGGCTATTCCTTGCAATATGGCACTACTCAGCCAAGTGTTTTAGTGGATCGTGCTGTTGAACTGGGACAAAACATCATTGGTCTCACCGACCGCAATGGTCTCTATGGTGCGGTTCAATGGGCCCGAGCTTGTATGGGTGCGGGTATCTCACCTGTCATCGGGGTTGACCTTGCCGTCGATCGCACTCAGATGCAGGCGATTTCTGGCGCTGGTGCTCGAAATAATCCCAGGAGGACACCAGCACATGGCGGCATTTGGGTTGATGAATCACAACCACGGGTAACGCTGTTGGCAACGAATGCAACGGGTTGGGCATCGTTGTGCCGTCTAGTTTCAGCAGCGCATGCACATTCAGGTAGTGCTCAGCCTGGTAATGGGTCTCGTAGTAATCCAGTGTTGCCATGGTCTGCTCTTGCTCAACATCATGCGGGGATTGTCGCTCTGCTCGGGGCTGAATCTGAAGTAGGCCAAGCACTGTTAACTGGAAAGGGCCACAAGGCTGATGCACTAGTTCGTCCATGGCGAGCAATCTTTAACAGGTATTTGGGCATTGCCGTGACATCACACCGTGCGGCTCCTAGGCATCACTACTCCACATCTAAAGCAGCACAATTATTGTCGTGGGCACGAGGGGAAAATCTGCCAGTGGTGTTAACCAACGCAGTTCGATATTTAACCCCCGAGCAAGCTCGAGTGGCCGATGTCCTTGATGCGGCCCGACACCTTGTTTCATTAGATTCCAAGCACCTAAACGCGACTCGCAATAACGGTGAGGGCTATTTAAAAAGTGGCACACAAATGCGTGATATTGCTGGAGAAATATGCCACCAAGCTGGTGAGCAAGATGTGTCGCGACTTTTGCGTGATACTCGGCATTTAGCGGAATACTGTGCGTTAGATCCTGCGGTGGACCTTGGCCTCGGTTCAGTTTTCGTTCCGGAGCTTGATGTTTTACTTGATCGTAAAATTTCTGATCCAGAACGTGAAGCGAATGCAATTTTATTGCAACGGTGTCAGGCTAAATTGCCTGTGCGATATGCGCGCTCACGGGATCGATCGATCGCGGAGCATCGGTTACAGCAGGAGATGCGAACCATCACCCATCTTGGATTTTCTGGATACTTCCTCACGGTCGGCCATGTGGTTGACATGATCAAGGAACGGGGTGTGCGGGTTGCTGCCCGCGGTTCGGGTGCTGGAAGTTTGGTGAACTATTTGCTGGGGATCTCAGGAGTTGACCCGATTGAGCAGGACCTACTCATGGAGCGTTTCCTGTCGCCGCTGCGCAAGGTCCTCCCTGACATTGATATTGATGTCGAGTCTGACCGACGGCTGGAGGTGTATCAATGGATCTTTGACAAATTTGGTACTGACCGCATTGCCACTGTTTCCATGATGGAGACCTACCGTGCGCGTTCAGCAGTGCGTGATGTCGGGATGGCCCTCGGAATGCCGTCGGCTGATATTGATGCATTCGCCAAAGCTTTCCCACACATTCGGGCACGAAATGTGAAATCGGCCCTGGAGGATTTACCGGAACTACGCAGATCGTCATTCGGGCGTCTGGCCGCAACTGGGGAGTTAGAAAGCTTTCTCAGTCTGGTTGAAGGCCTTGATGGATTACCCCGCCATATTGCAATGCATCCCTGCGGTGTTGTGCTCTCTGATCTGACTTTGCTTGACCGAACTCCAGTCGAAAGTAGTGCCGCAGGCTTTCCCATGACTCATTTTGATAAACACGATGTCGAACACATGGGCCTGCTTAAGCTCGATGTCCTCGGTGTCCGCATGCAATCGGCCATGGCACATGCGCTCAATGAGGCAGAGCGAGTGACGGGAGTGCGGCCAGTGATTGACGGAACCACATTGGATGACCCGGAAACATTTGCATTAATTCAGTCCACCCGAACGCTTGGCTGTTTTCAAATTGAATCCCCAGGGCAACGTGAACTTGTTGGCAAATTCGCACCAGAAACTTTTGGCGATTTGATCATTGACATTTCCCTCTTTCGCCCAGGTCCGGTGAAGTCTGACATGATCACGCCCTTTTTACGTGCACGGCAAGGGTGGAATAAGCCTGAGTACCCACATCCAGATTTACAGCAGGCTCTCGAAGAAACCTACGGTGTGGTCGTTTTCCATGAGCAAGTTCTGCGCACATTTAGTGTCTTCACAGGGTGCTCGCTCGCTGAGGCAGATGAATCACGGCGCGCCATGGGTTCGCCCGCTGGTCAAGACGATGTTCGTGCATGGTTCTATCCAGCAGCACTTGCTCGTGGTTACAGTCTTGAGCAGGTTGATCGAGTTTGGGAGATTTTGCGCGCATTTGCATCATTTGGTTTTTGTAAAGCGCATGCTGCGGCATTTGCATTACCCACCTACCAGTCCGCATGGTTAAAGACACATCACCCAGCTGCTTTTTACTGTGGGTTACTCACTCATGATCCCGGCATGTATCCCAAGCGGTTAATCCTTGACGATGCCCGCAATTTCGGTGTTGCAATCCTTGGACTTGATGTGAACAGATCCGCTGAGGTCTATCAACTTGAAGCTATTAATCCTGACGAATCCCTAGAATGCGGTATTCGAATCGCATTCACTGACGTTAAAGAAATTTCAACTGATGAAATAGAGCGATTAATTCAAGGGCAGCCATACTCATCTCTGTCAGATGTATGGCAGAGGGCTCGTCCCTCGCGCCCAGTTTTAGAAAATCTTGTTGTTGCTGGAGCCTTCGATTCACTCTATGGGTTTAACAGTCATGGAGCACGCAATCACATAACTCGGCGTGACCTACTACTCCAGATAGCTGACTTGGCGCGAGGCAAGACTGTTTCAACGGCGCAACTTTCCTTTGACATGAATTCATGTGCTGACACTTCACTTGTCTCAGGTTTGCCGGAAATGAATGCAGCTGAGCGGGTTCGTTCCGAGCTTGAAGTTCTCGGATTGGATGTTAGCTCGCATGTTTTGGAGTTTTATTCAGATGTTCTTTCGGCATTAAATGTTGTTCAGTCCCGTGACTTGCTCACATGTAGGTCAAAAGAATCGATTTTTGTTGCAGGGGTGAAGGTGGCAACCCAAATGCCACCTGTGCGCAGTGGCAAGAGAGTTGTATTCCTCACTCTTGATGATTCAACCGGGCCACTGGATGCCACATTCTTTGAAAATGCCCAAGGGCCCTTTGCGCACGACCTGTTTAACTCGTGGATTCTTCTTGTCCGAGGTGAAGTGCGACGAACTGGCCCACGTGGTGTTTCACTCCGAGCAACTGGCTGTTGGGAGTTGGGGACTATCCGCAGACTGTGGCTTCAGGGGGGAGTCTCTGCCGTGAACGAGCATGTTCTTGCCGCACCTATACCTGACACTGGTGCACCCATGAAACGAACTGCGCTTATTCACGCCAGTGGGTTCAAGCAGTCGCCCTACGCAGACATTAAATCGCCAGCTCCCGTCCCGGTACTTTCTGAAACCAATGCACCCAGCAAACTCTGGCACCGCAGCCCAGGAACCCCGGGATGGTAGTTATGCATGATTATTCAAATAGGTTCTCGTGCAGACATAATCAGCACATACCGCACACTTGGTTTCATCCACGACAGACGAAGGGGAGGCAGAAATGAGTCGCAGCCAGGTGCGCCGCCCTGGTGGGAAAGTTGGCTTTGGCACTAATGACGCTGGCTGCACGATTCTTCATGTCGATATGGATGCTTTTTATGCATCAGTTGAGTTGCGCGATCGACCCGAACTTCATGGCACACCTGTCATTATCGCCGCACAAGGCAACAGAGGCGTGGTGCTGACAGCTACCTATGAAGCGCGCGAGCTGGGTGTTCACTCGGCAATGCCATTGTCCCGAGCCAGACGGATTGCGCCTGAAGCAACAATCATCTCTCCCAATCACGATAAGTACAGCGTTGTCAGTCGGAATGTCATGGCGCTGTTCGAATCGATCACGCCACTTGTTGAGCCAATCAGCCTCGATGAGGCGTTTCTTGATGTCTCCGGCGCTTTGCGCAGGCTTTCAAGTTCTGTGACAATTGCTGAACTTATTCGTGCGCGGGTGGCTGACGAACAAGGAATAACGTGCTCGGTGGGCGTTGCATCCACCAAATTTGTTGCGAAATTAGCATCAACTCGAGCAAAGCCCGATGGCTTGCTTCTCGTCCCTGAAGACTCGGTTATTGAATTTCTTCACCCATTGCCCATTGGTTCACTGTGGGGAGTAGGAGAAAAAACTGAAGAGCAACTCACTCGACTTGGTTTGCGCACAGTGGGAGATATAGCGAACACCCCGGTTGGAACATTGACCCGAGCGCTCGGAGCAGCCGGAGCGCACCTCCACGAATTATCATGGGGGCGTGACCCACGTTCGGTTACTCCCCATGAGCCTGAAAAAAGTGTGAGCAACGAAAATACTTTTTCACATGACATCGATGATCCCGAAGTGATTCGGGCTGAGATCGCGCACTTGTCAGACAAAGTTGCAAGCCGGCTGAGAGCCGCGGGATATCGAGGTAAGACGGTCACCTTGAAACTCCGTTTTGCTGACTTCACCACAATTACTCGGTCCAAGAGTGGCATGCATACAGACCTTGCCCACGACATTTATTCCATAACGTGGTCGTTATTCCAAGCCCTCGGTTTACAACGTGTTCGGATTCGACTCGTTGGCGTCAAAGTCGATGGGTTGGTGCCCGCAGGTGATGCACCAGAGCAGCTTCACTTTGGAGAACCTGAACATGGCCGGCGTGATGCCGAACTTGCCATTGACAAGTTGCGAACCAAGTTTGGTTCCAGTGCTGTTCAATCAGGTCGGACTGTTCCGAGTATTGAGATCACTCCTCAGGAGCAATGATCAGGGAGCCTGACTTTGCCGCCGGGCGGCTGCGCAGAGCCCACATGACGCACACAATGATGATGCAGGCCATCACCACAGTAATTGGCGTGACCACCTCATGAAGTAGAAGGGCGGACCACAGCAATGTCAGTAGGGCTTGAAGTTGTTGTACCTGCCCACCGACTGCCGTTCCAGCCATGGCCAACCCTCGGTACCAAGCAAAGAACGCTAAATACATCGAGGACAAACCTAAGAGAATGAGCGCAGACCATTCCCCCGATGTTGGGCTGAATGAATCTGCGGTGAAGAAATAAATCATGAGCGTGGCAGGCACGGTAACCGGCAAAGCTAGAACAACCACCCATGAAATGACTTGCCAGCCAGGCATAACTCGCGTTATAGCGGCACCTTCTACGTAGCACCAAGATGAACTTAAGACAGCCCCCACAATAAGTAAATCAGCAATCAAATCTGCGCCCTCTGCGCCGCCTCGGCTGAGTGCAAAAATAACCAGAGCCATCGTTCCCAGCGTCGATGCAATCCAGAACTGCTTGGACACTCGCTCGTGGAATCGCACCACGGCGATTATTGCTGTGGTTAACGGCATAAATGCGGCGATGACCGCAGCATGAGCCGCTGTCGTGCGCTCCAGGGCAAGAGCTAGGAGAATTGGCCAACCAAAGACCGCTCCAATCATGGTGAACATGAGTGGTTTGAGTTGATTGCGGTGAGGAAATGGAACTCGCGCTAGCGAAAGCAGTATGAGAGCGAGGGCCCCCGCGATAACGGCACGTCCCGTTGCCGTCAGGTAGGGGGAAAATCCACCCACGGCCACCTTGGTCAGGGGGAGTGAAAAGGAGAAAAGAATGACTCCCAGAAGCGCCCACAGCAGGCCGATTCGTATCTGGCGGTTGGGCATGGCGCAATAGTGTCAAATTCGGGAGTAGGCGCACTCAGGACCATCGGAAATCCGCTCCGAGAAGCAGAAACCCACTAAATCGGGGTGAGGGGTTGCTTCATCAGGGTTTCGTCATATCCTTAGATGGTACGTGTCCGGCGGGCACGGTGAAAAATTACAGTCGGAAGGGAGCACCATGGCGCTGTCAGAGCATGAGCAGAAGTTGCTCGAACAAATGGAACAAGCCCTTTACGCTGACGATCCAAAGTTTGCCACCAACATTCGTACCGCGGGCGGTAGCGCTAGTCGGGGACGAGCAGCGCTTGGAGTCTTAGCGGTTCTTGCTGGACTTGGACTTCTCGTTGCAGGTGTTGCATTTGCCCCCGCACTAGGAGTCGCTGGCTTCACCGTCATGTTGATTGGTGCTGTGATCACCTATACGGCTTTCACAACTGGCGCAATTGCCACTCCGGAATCACCTGAAGAGTTGCAAGAAAGTTCAATTCCAAAAATGCCTAAGGCATCCAAGAATGATGGTTTCATGAACCGCATGGAAGATCGGTGGCGCAAGCGCACCGAGGGCGAGTAGCCGGATCAATTTCGTGGCCGACGCTAACAACATTGTTCCCGCCCAATTGGGCCGCTTTTTTGAAGACTTTGAAGTAGGAACCACCTACCAACATCCATTTGGGCGCACCATCAGCGAGGCTGACTCCACTTGGTTCACACTCTTAACGTGCAATACAAATCAAAATCACTTCAACGCACACCTCGCTGAGAGCAACCCCATCACTCAGGGTCGAATAATTGTTAACTCAGGGCTCACGGTCGCTTTGGTGCTGGGACTTTCCGTTATTGACATGAGTCAAAATGCAGTGGCGAACCTGGGCTGGACTGACATCAAGTTGACCCATCCGGTGTATATCGGTGACACGATTTATGCAGAAAGCGTGTGCCTTGAAAAGCGGGAGAGCGGATCACGCCCTGAAATGGGAATCATACGAATGAAGACCCGTGGTTTAAACCAAGATGGCGACGAAATAGTTTCCTGGTTCAGGTCAGTGATGGTGCCCAAGCGCACAAGTGGCATTGGGCAAAATTATTTCCCTGAAGCGAAAAATGGCCCCTTAACCGCAGAGTAAAGTCAACGGGCCTGCGTTCTTTCGCCCGCACAGTTCACATGCGCCAAATTAAATGTCTGACACCTCGCCATGGCGTGGGAGCGTACGGTGCGCAATGATGACCCTATGCGTGAGGAGATCGACGTTTCGGTGACCGTGCCGATGAGCGCTGGAGCCCTTTACCCGTTAGTTTCGGCGGCGACATCAA
Source organism: Candidatus Nanopelagicales bacterium (assembly GCA_017857175.1). Lineage (GTDB taxonomy): Bacteria > Actinomycetota > Actinomycetes > S36-B12 > S36-B12 > UBA4592. The sequence continues at coordinate 28,233 of JAFMDS010000021.1, forward strand.
CGGTAGAAAATCTGGTTGGTCTGACAAAGTTCACGGCGCAGACCTGCGTGCATCTGGCATCAGAGGCATCTAAAAGTGCAACAAATGAGGTTCTTGATCGTGTTGTGCCCCCGCTCTTTAGTGCCGTTATCTCGCGCGTCGATCTCACTGAGATCGTGCTCAATAATGTTGACGTCAATGCGATAGTGGCGAAAACGCAGCTTGACCCAATCATCGATCGAATCCCTATGACCGAAATCGCGGACTATGTCATCGAAGAAATTGACTTACCCACTCTCGTGCGTGAGAGCACAGGAGGTGTCGCGGATGACATTTTGGGACTTTTACGGTTCCAAGCATTGGAAACAGATAATTTCCTCAGCACAGTGGTTGATCGAGTTCTATTTCGCAAAAGAACCCGTGCACAAGAACTTGATCAAGCCATGGATTCTCAGGATTCGGAAAATTCATGAGTTCATTTAAAGAATTCAGAAGTACGCATTGGTCTGGAGAGCCTCTGAAGTTCAACACCATTCCCGAACGAGCCCGCAATATCCAGGGAATGACAGCGGGATTCACGTCCCGCTTCATATCAGTGTTAATTGATATGGCAGTCATAGCTTTATTCGTGTTGTGTTCTTATGGTTTGTGGATTTTCATGCGCTATGTCTTGAGTGTCTTTTATGACCTCCCTCAGCTTTCGGGGGTGCCGCTCCTCATCATTGGCTATGTCCTGATGTGGTTTTACTGGACGTGGTCATGGGCTACGGGAGGCAAGGCCTTGGGGAATTTGCTCATGGGCCTTCGCGTGCAAATGATTTCTGGCGGATCACTGTCACTGGGACCTGCAGCATTGAGGGCGCTCTTTTCGGTGGTATTCCCGTTGGGCCTTGCTTGGGCGATCATCAACCGTAATAACAGATCCCTGCAGGATATTGTCTTGCGCACTGAAGTTGTTTATGACTGGACGCCTTTGGCATCCAAGCTTCAATAGCGGGGGTCACTCTTGGAAAATGAGAATTATTTCCGTCACTGCGAGCGCGCACGTTGCGATCGTGAGGAGTGCGGCCGTGGTCCCAGATGAGTTTTCAACTGAGCCAGCGAAATAGTTCATTGCCGAGTAGATGGTCGAGGTGATGATCACCGCAATTGCGATCAAAATGAGAATCCCAGCGAGAAGCAGTGATTGCTCCATTGCCAGTCGCGCGAGTGCGAATGTAGCTATGGAAAGCGTCAAAGCAGTTCGTCGCCACGACAACAGGGTCCGCTCCTGAGGCATACCCTCATCGGGGGCAGGGCGTTGAGATGATTCAGTGTCCATGTGAGAGCTCTAGAGGAAGGCAATTGCTGCGACCACAGCCACGCCGAGTACGGCGCCAGAGAGAAGGATTAATGCGGGCGAATGGGGGAGCGGTTGCCTAGTGCGCATGGCCCTTTCGACGCGAGCCCAAGAAAGCCATGCCCACAATGCGATGAGGGCCCCGAGTCCCAAGGCGACGATGGACAGCCATTTCTTCATCGTGGGGTCGATGCTGACGGAGAACGCATTGAGTGCAATGCCACCCGCGATAAAGGCCAGTCCAGTTCGAATCCATGCTAGGAATGTGCGCTCATTTGCCAGTGAAAATCGTGGATCTGGCTCGGTACCTTCTTGGTACACGCGCTTTGGCCACCTTGTGTTAGGTGAAGTCATCGTGAATCCCCTTGACTCGTAGGCGTGAGGCTACAGAGACGAGCCTACGCCAACCAAGACGGTTGATGCTTCTAATGGGGTTTCATTAAATGCAGGCGATGTGTTGCCCTTGTGCATGCAACAAAAACATCCGAACCCCGGACACCCTGAGCTCGAATTCGATGTGGATCAATCACAAACACTGTGTCAAATTCAAGGCCTTTAGTTTCACGCGCACTTAAAACAGCAATTTTAGAGTCAAGAGCGAGTGCGCCAAATCCAAAGTCAGGGTTGGCGGTGCTCTCGAGCACCGCTTTCCACTCAGCGAAAGTAGAGTCTGGAGCAATGACGCAAGCTCGACCGTCAAGATCGAGTGTGTTGGTGAGTATGTAATCCACAAATTCATTGGCGTTTAGGTTCACCTCTGAAGTTGGTTCGCCATTTCTAATGGACACAAGTTCAGGGGCGACTCCGCCTGCTTCGATGAGTTCCCTCGATGCGGTACTCACCGTTTCAGCGGTAATCCGATAGGTGACATTCAATGTATTAATCACGAGCCTGTCCTTGGCCCAATCCAGCGCAGCTTCCCACGTGCGGGCGCCTGCGGGATGAGAACTTTGCTGCAGGTCGCCAACAATGGTTAAAGACTTACGCACAGAACGTCGCGAGACGGCCCTCCATGCCATCTCACTCAATTCCTGCGCTTCATCAACAACAATGTGCCCGTAAACCCATTCCCGATCCAGATAAGCACGTTCGGCGACGGTGGCACCTGAATAACCCGTTGTATCACGATGCCCCATGTGCATATCGGCCGTATTGAGTTCGCGGTATTCATTGCTTTCTTGAGTCCGAGCTTTGGGGCGAACCCACTCGCCAAGCAGATCTGCGCATTCATCCAAGAGTGGAACATCATCTACGGTCCAAGGCGAGTCCTGCTCTCGTAAAAGAATGCGCTGTTCCGCTGCACTGAGTACACCATCTGCGCATTGAGCCAAGAAATTTGAGTCAGATAAAAGTTTAGTAATGACTTTCTCAGCGGTTGTAGGCATCCACATCAAGTTGAGAACCCGCCGAACGTTGCGATCGTCAATGAAATCAAGTATCAAGTCCGCTTTAGTTTCCTGATCCGGTTGCTCATCGCCTTGTGAATGAGCAATATTTCGAGCCATATGGTCAAGTAGTCGTTTCAGGAAATTTTCTCGGTTCGCGTGATAGCTAGCGCGCTTGTTCAACGACTTGCGCGACTCGCGAATTTGACCTCGAGTCAGTTTTAGTACTGTGCCGCCCTCGGTTTGAATCGAAATATCCGTGTCTGGCACTCGTGGCCACAGCATGACTGCTCGTTCAATTACTAGGGACATCGAAGCGTTACCTTTGATAGCCGACGCTTGGACAGTATCCTCGGCAGTTGCGCTTATTCCTGGAAATAGTTGTCCGGGTGTCAATAGAACAATGTCAGTTTCGCCCAAACTGGGCAGAACCTGATCGATGTAGCGCAAGAAAGCAGCGCTGGGTCCAATGATCAAAATTGCGTCCTTTGCCAGACGCTCGCGATGGGTGTAGAGGAGCCACGCAGCTCGATGAAGAGCGACGACGGTTTTCCCTGTTCCGGGGCCGCCTTGGACAACGGTTACCTGGTTCAGCGGGCTTCGAATAATTGTGTCTTGATCTGCAGCAATAGTCGCCAAAATGTCAGCCATGCGTCCATCACGTGGAGCTGCGACTGAGTCTTGGGCTGCTTGATAGCTTCCTTCACCCGGTTCGGTGAGCCATTCGTCATCTACATGGGTAACGACATTGTGGCCATCGATTAATTTTGTTGAGATTCTTCGGCGCAAAGTTGTGTTCATACGGTGGGCAGTGGTTGCTTGATAGAAAGGCGCAGCATTTGGGGCACGCCAGTCAATGAGCGCCATGTCCCCATCTGGGGTGCGCAGGCCGATGCGCCCAATTCGATGAACTTCCTTGTCATCTGAATCGATACGTCCAAAATAGAGGCGATTGCGTGCGGCCTCTACCGAAATCATTTGGGAGCGGAGATTGTCCGAATGGGCCTCTCGCTCCAGGTCATCTTGACCGGTGCCTGTGGACTGTGCATTTTGGATTGACTCCATGCGCTTGGCAAG
>JAFMDS010000022.1 GCA_017857175.1 Candidatus Nanopelagicales bacterium
TGTTGTGTGTGACGATCACGATGGTGTAATCCTTGGCAAGCTCACCCATGAGGTCCTCGATCTTGGCCGTTGCGATGGGATCCAAAGACGCGCACGGTTCATCCATCAAAATGACATCAGGCCGGACGGCGATGCAGCGCGCAATGACTAGGCGTTGTTGCTGCCCACCGGAAAGAGCGTAGGCACTCTTCTTGAGATCGTCCTTGACTTCGTTCCACAATGCCGCACGTGTAAGGCACTCCTCAACCAGGTCATCGTAATTACCCTTGATGCCATTGACCTTTGGACCATAAGCAACGTTTTCATAGATCGATTTAGGAAACACATTGGGCTTTTGAAAAACCATACCGACACGGCGCCGGACCTCAATCGGATCGACATCAGGACCATAAATATCTGTGCCGTGATAAGAAACGGTTCCTTGAACACGAGCCCCTGGAATGAGGTCATTCATTCGGTTGAAGGAGCGCAGCAGCGTAGATTTGCCACAACCACTTGGCCCAATAAATGCAGTGATTTCGTTTTTGCCAATGGGCAGTGTGACATTGCGAATTGCTTCGTAGTCACCATAAAAGACACTGACATCGTCAAGGGAAAACACCGTTTCGCGGGCATGCAATGGAAGTTCACTGCCGTGCCTGAGCATGGAACTACTCAGGTTCAGGGTTACTTCATCGGGTGTGCTCATTATTGCCTCTCGGTGTTTACAGGGTTCACTTATGTCTACCAGCGCTTTTGAGTTCTATTGCGAATCCAGATTGCTATGAAATTCATTGCCAGCAGGATCACGAGCAGCAAGACAATCGTTGCAGCGGCGAGAATTTGGAATTCCTCGCGCGATTCTTTGGTCCAGTTAAAAATTTGGATGGGCATAGTGGTGTAGTTCGAAAGAACACCATCAGGATTGAATGTAATGAAAGATACGGCGCCGAGTAGGAGCAGTGGAGCGGCCTCACCGATTGCTCGGGACAGTGCGAGGATCGTTCCTGTCGCGATTCCCGGAATAGCGGCAGGAAGGGTTTGCCGGTAGGCGGTCTGCCACTCGGTCGCACCCAAAGCTAGTGATCCGTCGCGGATGCTGCGTGGAACAGCGCGGAGTGCTTCCCTGGTGGAAATAATGATCACGGGAAGTACGAGCAATGCCAGAGTCATTGAGGCGGTAATCACACTTTGCCCCAGCGCCAATGCGCGTGCAAACACCGCGAGACCCAGGATGCCGTAGACGATTGATGGAACAGCTGCAAGATTCTGAATGTTGACCTCAATGAAGCGCTGAAACTTACTATTTGGTCGAGCAAACTCCTCCAGGTAGAGAGCGGCCATGATGCCCATAGGGAGAGCGATGAGAGCGGTAAAGGCAATGACCCAAATTGATCCAGTCAGTGCCGACTGAGCTCCAGCGTTTTCTGGGTCGCGCACCGATGGCATGTTTGTGATCAAGCGAAGGTCGAGCCGAGGCCAACCTTTCACGGTGACGTAAATCAGGAGAACCGCGAGGGTGAAAACGCCCACTGCTAATGCTAGGAAGAGCGCCCACATGAAAATGCGATCGCGCAGTGGCGTGCCTTTGCCGGAAAGAGACTGAGGTGAAAAACTTTGTGTCTGATCCTCGAGGGATTGGCGCGTGCTCACTGGTACACCTGCCTGAATCTACGCACCAGTCGGATGCTGAAAACGTTCATGACAAAGGTCAAGATGAAAAGCAGGAGTCCAACAGCAAAGATTGATTTGTACTCGATCGATCCCGTTGCGAGGTCTCCAGAGCCTGCAGCCGCGATGTAGGAGGTCATTGTTTGCATGCCTTGGAGTGGATTAAGTGTTAGCTGCGGTTGGAGTCCCGCAGCTATGGTTACGATCATGGTCTCGCCGATTGCGCGGGATATTCCCAGCACGAAGGCAGCCACAATGCCGGAGAGTGCTGCGGGAATCACAACTTTCATGGCGGTTTGACGCTTGGTGGAACCCAAGGCGTATGCGCCATCCCGCAACCCGGACGGAACAGCGGCCATTGCGTCTTCGGAGAGGGATGCAATGGTGGGAATGATCATGATGCCCATGATGATTCCAGCAGAAAGTGCGTTGAAAACTTCAATGCCAGGAAAAATTTTGACCAATATGAGCTGCGTGAGAAATTCGAGTGCAAAGAATCCGAATACAACAGTGGGGATGCCAGCAAGGACCTCAAGTGTTGGCTTGAGCACTTTTCGCACACGGAGTGACGCGTACTCGGAAAGGTAAATTGCAGAACCCAGACCCAAAGGGATTGCCACGATAATGGCGATACCCGTGATAACGAGAGTGCCACTGACAAGAGGAAGAACCCCAAACTCCCCATTCATAAACAGCGGTGTCCAGGTGGTACCGAAAAGAAAGTCGCCCATTGGGATTTCAGTGAAGAATTCGATGGATGGGATCAGCAGTGAAATGACGATCCCGAAAGTTGTGAGCACGGAAACCACGGCAGCAAGCAGCAAAAGACCGCGGATAACGCGCTCCCCATAATGTGGCTTTGACTGCCGCAGCGAATTCGCTGCGGCAGTCAAAGCGGTTACATCTGGGTTAATGGTGCTCATGAATAAATTTACTCAGTTCCCACTTGAGCCATGAGGGCGTTGAAGTCAGAAACCAGTTCTGCTTGCGCATCCTCACTGAGCGGGATGTAGAGAGCGCTTTTGGCGATTTCAGCGTCATTATCAACGTAGTACTGGAAGAACGATGCAACCTCTGGGCGAGCTAGCGCCTGGGTTGAAACATAGACAAACAGTGGGCGTGAAAGCGGTGTGTATGAGCCGTCCCGCGCTGTTTCGACGCTGGGAGCGACGCAGCCGGCGCCAGAATCGATTGACACTGCTTTGAGTTCGTCGGCGTTCTCTTCGTAGTAGGTGAAACCGAAGTAGCCCAAGCCACCTTTGCTGCCACTGACACCTTGGACGATTACGTTGTCATCTTCGCTTGGGGTGAAGTCCGTGCGGCTTGCTCCTTCTTCACCATTGATTTCGCCGGTGAAGTAGTCGAAGGTTCCGGAGTCTGTTCCGGGCCCAAACAATGCAAGGGGTTCATCAGGGAATGAAGGATCAATTTCATTCCAGTTGCCCACCGTTGAATTAGGAGCCCAAATCTGTGCGAGTTGATCCGTGGTGAGACAGTTTGCCCAGTCATTGTTCTTGTTGACAACAACGGTCATGGCATCGATCGCCAGGGTAAGTGAGCCCCAGGTAATTCCATTGGCTTCACAGTCCGCTGCTTCTCCGTCCTTGATCGGGCGTGATGCGTCATTCGCATCTGTTTCCCCGCGACAGAATTTTTCAAAGCCACCACCGGTGCCACTTGACCCAACTGTTACGCGCACACCTGGGTTTTCATTCTGAAAGTCCTCAGCTGCAATAGCTGAAAGGGGATAAACGGTGGATGAACCGTCGATCATGACACTGCCGGAGGTGCCATCCGCGTTACCTGAGCCATCGGTGTTGTTGCCGCCGCCGCAGGCAGCCAATGTCATGGTGAGAGCGGTGAGTGCCGCGCCAAAGCCCACCACTGATGTGAGCTTGTATTGCCGTGAGGCCATGTGTTAACTCCAATTCGTTTTCCAACAGTTCACTTTGAGCGGACTTTGTGCCCGTTGGACGCAAAATTAGGTGTGCTGAGTGGACACAATGGTCCTTCAAAGTGAACAAAAGGTAAACAGATATCGACAAATAGACGAACTAATTCATGCGGCTAGTTCCCAGGGACATCATGTTGCTCAATATTCACAAGTGTCACTCGACCATCGGGCCCAAATGCCCGATGAACGACGAAAAAAGCCGCCGGGGACAACTTGTTGGCCCAAGGGAATTCCTGGATAGCGCCCGTGTTGAAGCCGAGAACTCCGAGGGTCGTCTCGAGGATAGTGTTCATGACAGGTCTATGTGAGCACACCACCGTGGGGCGTGGGTCATGCATGAGGCCCGTGATGAGTGCTCGTGTTGCATCTGGATCTTGCTCGTGCCCGTGCTCGCTTAGTGCATCGGCAACCTCAATTTTGGTGTCGAGGAACTTGGCATAGCGATGCAATGTCTCACGACATCGAACAAAGGGAGAGGAAACTAAGTTTTCGATGCCAAATGCATCAAGTGCGTCAACGAGGACTTTGCTCTGACGCCGGCCCTTTCCTGAAAGTGGTCGAAGCCCATCTTGATCACCGGAAAAGTCAGAGCGCTTCATTGCCTTTGCATGACGCAGAATGACGAGAGGTGAGGTCAAAGGAACGGAGAGTGCTCGTTCAAGAAAGACTTGATCCTGCTTATAAGTCAATTTCTCTGGAGCCTGATCGACATGAACCCAGGCGATTTCATCAACTTCTTCGTCGGGTGCGAAACCAACATCTTCCCTGACGGTTCCGCTCCAATAGTGCACGGCTTTACGGCCCTCAGCAACGTCATAGTTATCAATGCCAAGGTAAGGGCCGAGCGCAACTCGAAATCCCGTTTCTTCATCGCACTCGCGAACTGCTGTAACGGGAATGATTTCGGTGCCATCCACTTTGCCCTTGGGAAATGACCAATCGTCGTAACGAGGCCTGTGCACCAGTAGAACAGAGTCTTGGGAAATTACTACTGCACCGCCAGCAATAATTTGAGCAGACTTGGTCATGTGCAACCCAAAGCAATTCCGAGGGCAAATGCAGCAGCTTTATCTGTTTCAGGATCTGCTGCAACAGATCGAAGTGCGGAGTGAGCGGCGACGCTATTACGTGAGTCAGAAGCCGACGTAGTCTTCATTGGGTGCTGTTCAAGAAGCTTTGAAGCCTTCTTGGGAAAAACGGGAGAAAAGAGTTGGGCTATTAATAATTGTGAATCTGCGGGAATGGCTTTCCAGAACTTTTGTGGGATGTATGCAGAGTCGGTAACCGGAGGAACTCGGGCAAAATCCATGAGATCGCTGAAAAGATAAAGGTATCGATCACTGCGCTGGGCCGCGACCGCGCTGGACTGGGCACTTAACCCCTTGCGCGCAAAAAAGGAACTAATGGCATCGCGTGCCTCATGACGATCGAGTGGATCTTGCACGAATTCCACTGCGCGGAGGGCGGCCTCGCGTTGGGCGTCAAAGACTGAGGGCGATGTCAACTCGGCGCGCAACCAAGAAATCTCAGAAAGGATCTCGGCGTTTTCCGTTGGTTCCAGAAAAACGGATAGTGCCTGTAGTAATTCGCTGAGGTTCCCGAGTTCCCGCTCCAACTTCGTGGCCGAACCAGTTGCATGTGACGTTACTTCGGCGGTGACCACCGATCGCACCTGCTGCGTGATGGCCCAACGAATCAAATCGCACGGTAAGGCGGACCTCTTGGGCACAGGCAGGATGGGAACATCCGGCTGGCGTCCTGCAATGGACCCAAACCCAGCGGCCGCCTTGCTCACAGAGCTCGTCTGGGCACCGAGGCCCCTGAGTTCGGCAACAATTTTTCGGGCTAATTTGGCACTACCGTGAGAGAGAAGTTCCACTTCTATTTCACGGAATGAGTCAACGAGCATGTTGCCTTGAAAGACTTGTACGTGGTCGTCGACCACTTCCACCATGGCTTCGCCTTTCTTGAACACCGTGAAAGGCAAACGCTTGGTCTCAACTCGGGCAAGTGGGACCAGCTCGGCATCTCGCAAAAGTGCAGCAACCGTGCTGATGAAATCAGCGGGTGGAAACTCACCCGGATCTGCGCTGAGCAGTTCATCGCGGACCGAAGCACCTGGAATTCCAACTTCACCGAAGGCGGGGATTTTGAGGTGCCAGCCATCATCTGAACCCCCGGTGCGTTTGCGCATTGTGATTCCCCAGCGCAACAAGGTGGCATCGGTGGTGTCGAAATACGTTGCGGACATCATTCGCTCGGGTTCGGCTACTACTTCGTTGGACCCTTGGCTGAAGTCGGGGACTTGGAAGTCTTCAGGCACCCGAAACTTGAACTCCACCTCACGGTTGGTTTGTGCTGCGCCTGCGCCCATGTCTCTAACCTATCGACCCATGATTAGGCCCGATCCTTGATCGGGTCGACTTCACTTGAGCTGCTGAGAGCCGAGGGGCGTTTACTCTTGATAGCGATGAGGAGTTCTTGAATATCTGTCAAGCGAGTGCCATCGGCATCAAAGAGCCTGCGGGTCCATGAACCATCTGTCTGCAGGTCCCAGGCAGCAGTATTGGGGGCGAAACCGAGATCGAGAATCCCCTCAATCTCAGCGATCTGTTCCGGGTCCGCGATGCTGACAAGGGTCTCGACCCGTCGGTCCAAGTTGCGGTGCATGAGGTCCGCGGAACCGACCCACACACTGGGGTTACCACCGTTGGCGAAGGAATATACGCGACTGTGCTCAAGGAATCGACCCAAGATGCTAATGACCCGCACCGTGTCACTGAGCCCAGGAACTCCTGGCCGGAGTGCGCATATTCCGCGTACCCAAATTTCAATGGGTACGCCAGCCATCGAGGCTCGGTAGAGAGCATCAATGATCGGTTCATCTACCAGTGAATTGCATTTGAAACGAATTCCTGCGGGCCGTCCTTCCATGTGGTGCTCGATTTCACGTTCGACCCGTGCGATGAGCCCTGCTCGAACTGAGTGAGGGGCGACCATCAAGCGGTTGTAATCGGTGTTCATGGAATACCCAGAAAGAACATTGAACAGGTTGGAAACGTCCTCGCCCACTTCGGGATTACATGTCAAGAGCCCAAAATCCTCATAGAGACGGGCGGTCTTGGGGTGATAGTTGCCCGTTCCAATGTGGCAATACCTGCGGAGTTGATCGCCGTCGTTACGCACAACCATGGACAATTTGCTGTGCGTCTTAAGCCCTACCAGACCATAAACCACGTGAACGCCGGCTTGTTCAAGTTTGCGGGCCCAGTCAATATTGTTCTGCTCATCAAAGCGGGCCTTAATCTCAACAATCGCAAGGACCTGCTTACCTTCTTCGGCGGCTTGAATCAGGGCATCCACGATTGGGGAGTCACCAGATGTGCGATAGAGAGTCTGCTTGATAGCGAGCACATGCGGATCGTGAGCCGCTTGCTCCAGAAACAGTTGCACGCTAGTGGAAAAGGAATCATATGGGTGATGCAAGAGGACATCGCGCTCACGCATAATGCTCAGGATGTCTGGTGCGCTGGCACTCTCAACGTCAGATAAGGCGCGCGATGTTTTTGGAACGAACTTGCGCTGTTTCAAATCGTCGCGGTCAATGCTGATGATGGTCCAGAGACCTGTCAGGTCCAGTGGACCCGGCAATCTGAATACTTCAAGCTCATTGATATCCAGCTCACTGACCAAGAGCTCAAGTACGTAGGGATCAATATCCTCTTCAACTTCAAGTCTGACGGGCGGACCAAATCGCCGGCGGACTAGTTCGCGCTCTAGAGCCTTGAGCAAGTTTTCTGCGTCATCCTCTTCAACCTCAACATCTTCATTGCGCGTTACGCGAAAGGCGTGGTGCTCGCAAATCTCCATTCCGGGAAATAGTTCATCGAGGTGAGCTGCGATGACGTCTTCGAGTGGAACGTAACGCTGGGGAGCAACCTCGAGGAAACGTGGCAACAGCGGTGGAACTTTGACGCGGGCAAAGAGTTTATTTCCGGTTGTTGGATTGCGAACAACAACGGCAAGATTGAGCGAAAGCCCACTGATGTAGGGGAATGGGTGTGAAGGATCAACAGCTAATGGTGTGAGAACCGGAAAGATTTTGGAATCAAAAAACAGATCCATATCGGTTTTTTCAGCAGGAGTGAGTTCATCCCACCGCAACACCTCGATGCCTTCATCGGAGAGTGCGGGGCGAATCATGTTCAAAAAGAAATCGGCCTGTTGACGCTGCAGCGCATATGCGCGTTCCCAAATATTCTCCAAAACTTCTTTGGGGGTTAAACCGCTTGCGGCACGAACTGCAATTCCGGTTGCGATGCGACGCTTGAGACCGGCCACCCGGACCATAAAGAATTCATCGAGATTACTCGCGAAAATTGCGAGAAACTTTGTGCGATCGAGAAGGGGTAGGCCAGGGTCTTCGGAGAGTTCAAGTACGCGTTTGTTGAACGCCAACCAGGACAATTCGCGGTCCAGAAAACGATCTGCAGGCAGATCAGAGTCGAGATCCTCGCGCAGAATGATGGCCGCCATTTCACTCGTGGGCGGCCCGTCGGCGGAATAATCCGAAATACTCATGGGCATATCGTCCCACGACCGGTGAAATTGCAGGTAAACGAGAGATTTATTCCTGGAAAATCACAGGTTCAAACGACGTTTGTACATGACATCACTGTCCCAATGGACAAATCCAAGCTCCGAATAGAGCTCGATGGCTCGATAATTGTCAGTGTCCACGTACAGCATGGCTTGGCCCAGACCCAGAGATCGAAGGAAATTCAGGCCCACCAAGGTCAAGGCCCGACCAAGTCCGCGGATATGCGCTGCAGGGTCGACAGCCAAGACATAAACCTCGCCGATCGGGTCGTGATTATGTGAGGCCTCACCCCGTGGGCGGTCATCATGTTGATGGTCACTATGTGGATGGTGATGCCCAATGGGAGGATCGCCGTGGACTTTTGTCCAGTGGAACCCCACAACGCGTGAATCAGAAATTCGTTCAGCGATAAAGAACCCTTCGGGGCAGAACCAGCTTTCGGCTAGACGGCGACGCAGATCTAACTCCGTCCAAGAACTTTGGTCGGGCAGGTGCGCGAAAGCTCGCTTATTGATGTCCAGCCAAGCGTCGATATCCCTTGATTCATCGAATTCCCGGATCTGTATCCCCGAGGGTATTTCTGGCTGCGGGATTAGTGCAAAGAGCGAGCGACGCATTTGCCACAGGGACCGAGTCATTTCAAAGTGAGCCGATTGCGCGAGTGCTTGAGCACCGGGGGTTTCACCGTGCGCCCACAAGCGCAGCCGCCCATCGGGAGAGAGAGTGATCACTTGGTCAACTAGTTGCCGTCCAATTCCCATGTTGCGCATGTTTGGGAGAACAGCTAACTCGGCGCTTGCGCCCTCAACTTGATCAGTGATGTCAACATGTGCGTAGCCAACGATTGCCTGTTCATCGGTGTCCCCGTTTGGCTGAGGTGCGATAACAGCAAGTACATGGTGTCCCTGTTCATCGCCGCCATGACGTAAATGCAACCAGGCGTGTTCATTCAATGGTCGGGCACCATCAGCAATAGTTGCTTGTTCGAGCAAGTTGTTCACACCAGAAATCTGTTGTGCATCAAGATGTGCGCAAGTAATGAACTCAAGGCCAGAAATGTTCATGTCGGGTCAGGTTTAACTGCGAGACGTTATTGGCGCTGCTGACTCCTCAGCAATATTTGATCCGTCAGCGACAAACCTATAACCGACATTGCGAATCGTGCCAATCATCGCTTCATGTTCGGAGCCCAGCTTGGCTCTCAGGCGCCTGACGTGAACATCGACAGTTCTCGTGCCACCGAAATAGTCGTAGCCCCAGACTTCCTGCAAGAGGACCGCTCTCGTAAACACTCGGCCGGGGTGGTGAGCCAAGTACTTGAGGAGTTCAAACTCCTTGAACGTGAGATCAAGAGGTCGTCCGCGAAGCCGGACCGAGTAGCTGACTTCATCGATATGGAGGTCACCGAAACTAATTTGTTCGGGGCTAGCCTCAGCAGCAATCCCGAGAGTATCCAAACGTCGGGTGACGGATACACGCAGGCGTGCCTCTAGTTCTGCTGGCGAAGTGGTGTTCAACATGAAGTCATCGATACCCCAGTCGCCTTGAACAGCGGTGAGGTTGCCTTCTGTGGTCACCAAAATGATGGGTGCTCCAGCCCCGGTGTCGTAGAGCAGGCGGGTGAAACTGCGAACGGCGGGGAGGTCGATTCGACCGTCAACCAGTAGCACATCAACACCATCGACTGCCAAGAGTGAGGCTGGTTCTGCGCCCATGACTCTGACCTGATGGTTGAGCAGGCCAAGTGCAGGGAGGACTTCAGCAGACGAATGCATTGCGCGCGTAAGCAGAATTATTCGCATGACACCTCCTTTGCTGAGCCCTAAGGATACCGATCGGATTCCGACCACGGTCATTGGCGCATAAAAAGGTGCGCCCACGGACATAACTTGGGCGCTTGACGGAGTTGCAGCACTTGGCACCAAAATAGGGGAGTGCGATCTGAATTTACCCTCTTTACCAGCGACTCGGTTCGCATTGAAGGTACGCACGTCACCTACGCCAAAGCCAAGAATGACCCGGATCCAATGGCTCTAGGAATTGTGATGGCACACGGGTTCACGGGAAATCGCAAACTGGAGGATGTCCAGAAAGTTGTAAATTCACTCCGAGAGTTTGGCGGTGTGCTCTCCTTGGACCTCCGGGGCCATGGGGACAGCGGGGGCGAGGGCACCATGGGCATGGATGAGATCCATGACATTGATTCAGCCGTGATCCACGCCCGCGACTTTGGCTATCGCACAGTTGCAACCATCGGTTTTTCAATGGGCGGCTCCATAGTGTTGCGCCAAGGATCGCTGTCATCGGGCATGGCCAAACCTGATGCAGTCGTGAGTGTGAGTGCTCCAGGATTTTGGTTCTACCGCGGCACCCGGGTCATGCGTGTCGTACATCGACTCATTGAGAGCAGTTCTGGTCGGTTGGCACTTCGAGGTAAAGGAGTGCGCATAACAAGCGCGCCATGGCCTGAGCCTCCGCCCATGTCTCCGGAGCAGGCTGTGGAAAATATGGGCCACATGCCGCTTCTCATTGTGCATGGAGATGTCGATCGCTATTTCCCCCTGGAGCATGCCCACGCCCTTGAAGCCGCGGCGGGGAAAGCAGGCAACCCAAATGTTGAGGTGCTGATGGTCGAGGGTTTCGGTCACGCCGAGAGCGCGATCGAGTTGGAAACACTGGATCGCATTGGGCATTGGATGCGCAAACAAGCGTCACCCGAGTGAAATTGCCCGACGGGGGTAGAGTGCGGTCATGCTAGAAATCGTCTACACATCACTGCTCATCATCGCCATCGCAGCCGCTGGCCTGTTCTCCTTCTATGTGGTGGCCAAACTCTTCAAGGGTCAAGGCTAAATCAGTGACTGAAGGTGCTCACGTAGATCTTCCTTCTGAAATCATGCCGATCTCGTGGCTGATTGGTGGTTGGGTTGGCGTGGGACTTGGTACATATCCAGGGATCGAAGACTTTCAGTTTGGTCAGGAGGTCGTCTTCTCATGCGATGGTCGCCCATTTCTTACCTATGTATCCCGCAGTTGGCTCCTCACTAGTGATGGAGAGCGCGTAAAACCATTGGCCGCGGAGTCAGGCTTCTGGCGTCCACGTCCAGAGAACAATGTTGAAATCATGTTGTCGCACCCTACGGGTTATTCGGAAATTTATATTGGTACGACCGAGGTGCTCGGTTTAGAAAATGCCACGATTACGAGTGCACGTGCCATGTTGAAGACAGACATTGTGGCTCGCACCGAAAGCGCAAAGCCCTATGTTCAGGGTGAGCGACTTTATGGGCTCTTTGATGGCAAGTTGCACTGGACCTTTGACATGGCTGCCATGGATCACCAAATGCAAAACCACCTCTCTGCCACATTACGCCCGGCATTCGAGTAAGGGGCGGGTGTATTCGCATGTCGCAGGATTGGGCGGATCGGTTACGAGAGCAAGGCTTTCGCATTACCCCACAGCGTCAATTAGTCCTTGAGTCGGTGAACACACTTGAGCACGGTACCCCTGAAGAGATCTTGATTGAGGTGCAAAAGACTGCTAGCGGCGTGAACCTCTCAACGGTTTATCGAACCCTTGAAGTTCTGGAAAGTGTTGACCTCATCACGCACACGCACATTGGTCATGGATCACCCGTGTATCACTCCAAAGAGCAAGCGCCGCATATTCACCTAGTGTGTGACAAGTGCGAAGTTGTCACCAGCATCCCAGCAGCTGCCGCGAGTGAATTTGCTGCAGATCTCCTCGAGACCTATGGATTCACCGCGCACATGACACATATGGCGGTTACAGGATTGTGTTCTATCTGCTCAAAGAATTCGAGGACTTGATCATGAAAGCGATCCCGGCACCTGAGGGCGATCCTGATTTCGGTGTTCCCTGGCATTTTGGTGACCCGCACAAAGAACAGATTGCCCTTCTCGCAGGCACCGCGGCAGTTGACCTCTCTCACTGGGGTGTCATCACGGTCACGGGTCCTGACCGTCTGACGTGGTTGCACAGCCTCACCACCGCGCACATGGAGTCTTTGCTGCCGGGTATTTCCATCACCGCATTGGTCCTGAGCCCTCACGGTCATGTCGAATTTGAAATGCATGTTGTGGATGATGGGTACTCCACTTGGTTGATTACTCCGCCTCACACTGCTGAAAATCTTGTGAAGTATTTAGATTCAATGCGCTTCATGTTGCGCGTAGAGGTCAGCGACCGCAGTGATGAATTCGGTGTGGTCTGGGAGCCGATCCGCGAGATTGATCCCAGTTATCCAACGTGGCTCACGACCCTGGAATTTGCGGGTCTGGGTTCAACAGAATCTGGTAGTGACCGAGGTGGATCAGCAGACAAGTACGTCGTTGCAAGACCCGCACCTTTTGTGGGACGAGAAGTCATTGTTCCTCGTGCTGAGGTACAAACCCGTATTGAACAATTCCCAGAACGAGCAGGAACTTGGGCGCTTCACGCGATACGTGCTGCTGCCGCAGTCCCTCAATTGGGTTGGGAAACCGATCACAAGACCTTGCCTCACGAAATTGGCTGGATTGGCACTGGTGTTCACCTGAGTAAAGGTTGTTACCGTGGACAAGAAACCGTTGCTAGGGTGCACAATTTAGGCGCTCCACCTCGACGATTGGTGCTGCTTCACCTTGATGGCAGCCAACATGGCTTGCCCGTGCATGGAGCACCCGTTCAGAATGCTGAAGGCAAAGCAATTGGATTCATTGCAACTCCAGCGCGCCACTATGAACTGGGGCCTATTGCCACGGCTGTCATCAAACGCTCAACGCCTGTTGATGAAGTTCTACATGTCATTGATGGTGACACGGTGATTACAGCATCACAAGAAGTCGTCCTCGCGGGAAAGAACTAGGTTCTCAGGAATCAACATCAATAATCAGTGTCATGGGTCCTGCGTTGGTTAGTGACACGCTCATGTCTGCTCCGAACGTGCCTGTCTCCACATGTGTTCCTAGGTCCCGAAAACTTTGAACTACGGCAGCAACGAGTGGCTCGGCCACGGGTCCGGATGCGGCCGCATCCCAAGTGGGACGCCGTCCCTTTTTTGTTGAGGCGTAGAGAGTGAATTGGCTGATAACGAGAACGGGAAGACCGAGTTCTCCCAGGCTCAACTCGCGAGGGGAACTTGGCGGGATACAAATGTGATCAAACTGGGAAATGAATTCCTGGTCAAAGATCCTTAGTCCGTGGATCTTCTCCGCGAGCTTCTGAGATTCACGAGGCGTATCGGAGTGAGTGGCACCCACCAAAACAACGAGTCCAGGGCCATCGAACTCTCCAATTACTTGATTGTTCACTGAGACTTTGCCATTGACTGCCCTCTGGATGATCGCCCGCATGGAAACATCATGTCATGTCGTTACACGTGGCATGCCATGATCAGCGAGTGCCAACAACTGACGCACCCGACAATGCTCGTGCCACTTCTTCCCGTGCCACAGCCATTCCACTTGCCGCATATTCGCGGAGCGGTGTGCTTGAAGGCGTCTTATATGGTCACGCGGTAATCCTTGATCCCGCTGGCAATGTCTCGCAGTCGTGGGGAAGTACTACTGAACTATTTTTCCCACGATCTTCGAACAAGATTGCCCAAGCCACCGCCATGTCTCGATTAGGACTTCAACTACCTCAGCACCTACAAGCGCTTACGGGGGCATCTCATTCAGGTGAGGCATTCCACATTGAAGGTGTGCGTGAGATTCTGAATTCGGTGAATCTCACGCCCGCGGCATTACAAACGCCGTCGGAGTTTCCGTTGGATCGAGTGGAAAGAGACGCATGCATTGCGCGCGGTGAGGAGCCGGCTCCCATTCTTATGAATTGTTCGGGCAAGCATGCCGGCATGTTGGCCACGTGCGTCATTAACGGGTGGGATGTTGACACATATCTTGAACTGAACCACCCAATGCAGCAAGCGATTAAAACCGAACTTGCATCGATGGCCTCTGCAGATATTGATGTCATTGGAACAGACGGTTGCGGTGCACCCGTTATGGCGTTAACACTTCCCGCTCTCGCGAGGCTTTCTCAGAATGCGGTGCTCTCGGAGTCAGGAACGCCGGCACGAACCGTTGCGGATGCATTTAGGACTCACCCCGAATATGTTGGTGGAACTCGTAGGGACGTTACGCACTTCATGCAAAGAATTCCAGGGCTTCTCGCCAAGGACGGAGCCGAAGGTGTTTACACCGCAAGCTTCGCGGATGGTCGAGCAATTGCCCTCAAAATGGAGGACGGCTCAGACCGCGGGCGTAATGCAGCGATGGCTGGCATTCTCGTTTCGATGGGTGTTGGGCCCGAGTTGGTCAAGGAGTACCTCGATCAACCGCTATTGGGTGGAGGGCGGGTAGTCGGCTCCGTCTATCCGCTGATCTAAACCCCAGCTTGAACGGTCTCAACCGTGCAGTGACGTATCTCACGCTAACTTAAGCAAGCATCTCCGCTTGCATCTGCAAGCACCCTGTGTCATAGTAAAGCCATGGCCGGAATAGATGTCAGTGGACTCGGAAGCTTTATTCGCGATCAGCGTGATCAGGCGGAAATGTCGATTCGTCAGTTGGCGAAGGCAGCCGAAATATCTAACCCCTACCTCAGTCAGGTCGAACGTGGGCTTCGCAAGCCGAGTGCTGAGATCTTGGGTCGCATTGCCCAAGGCCTCCGTATTTCAGCAGAGACTCTCTACGTTCAAGCAGGGATCCTGAGTGAGCGTGACGGTGATGAAGTAGTAACCACTGCTATTGCATCCGATCGAACCTTGAGTGAACGTCAACGCACAACCCTCCTACAAATCTACGCTGCATTTCAAGCCGAAAATGCGGCCGCTCACAAAGTTGAAAACCCAAATAACACGATTAACAGAGAACAGGAATAAGAGAATGGAAGAGAACAACGTATTTGCAGAAACACCAGAATCATCCAATACATTCTTTGGTGTTCAGATTCCCAAGATTGATCTCTCAAAATTAGAGATGCCCAAGGTGGAGTTCCCTAAATTTGAACTGCCCAAGGTAGAGATGCCCAAGGTAGAGATGCCCAAGTTCGAACTGCCCAAGGTTGAGTTCCCCAAAGTTGATGTGACCGCATTCAATGAAGTTGCTTCGACCGTGAAGTCTGCAGCATCGGATTCTGTGCTTGCCGCAACCCAGGCAGCGAACAAGGTTCGCAATAGCGCAGCTCACACGGTGACACTGGTGCGCGAAGCTGTGGGCGTCTAGACGCTAATCCAAATTCATTCAGTCGGCCCCGCTGGAATTCCAGCGGGGCCGACTTGTAATTAGGGCGATCAGTTAGCATCCACACATGGGAATTGATGGATTGGTATTGATGGCGCTGTGGGCAATCTTGGTGGCAGTAAAAGTCTTTGCACTCTTTGATTGCATTCGCCGCCCGGCCGAGTATTTCCCATATCTGAACCGTCAATCCAAACCGCTGTGGTTGATCCTGACGGCGGTTGCGCTTCTCACTGGACTGGCGCCGGGACTCACGCTTTCAATATTTGGAATCGCTGGAACAGTGATCGCACTCGTCTACTTATTCGATATTCGCCCCAAGATGATTGAAATAACTGGCAAGAAGTACTGACAGTTGTGGGTTAAGCATCGAGTGCAATGCGGATTCGACGGAATCCCTTGCCCTTATTTTCAACTTTAAGAACCTTGATCGATCCAATCTGTGAAGTATTTGCCACGTGTGTACCACCGTCGGCCTGAACATCGAGCCCGTTGATGTCAACAATGCGCACTATCTCAATGCCTGGCGGTAGCAGGTTTGATGCGGTGCGAATAACGTCAGGGATGGCAAAAGCTTCTTCGCGAGTCAATTCGTAGGCGCTGATGGCGCGATCAGTGCGAACTTCAACATTGCAGGCAGCCTCGATTGATTCCTTAAACCCGAGCGGAATCTCATCCAGATTGAAATCTAGGCGTCCCGTTAGTGGATCCATGTTCGAGCCGGTGACTAATGCGCCAAAGTCGCGGAACACCACACCCGAGAGCAGGTGCAAGCCGGAGTGCGTGCGCATGAGGGCAAAGCGTCGTTCGTTTTCTAGTGCGCCGGTGACCTTGGTACCGACGCTGGGAATGGGGTCTCCCTCTGCGGGGACAAGCCAGAGGTCATCCTTGCGACGCACATCAACGATTCGCGTTTGCACGCCATCCCACAACAACACACCGTGATCCGGTGGCTGTCCGCCGCCACCTGGGTAAAACGCGGAGCGATCTAGAACAATGCCCAATTCGGGATCAACCGCAAGAACTCTTGCATCCCAATCGCGCAGATCAGAGTTATCAAGTTCAAGTCGAGATGTTCTCCCATGCTGGGACATAGCTATTTCTTTCCTTGATTTGCGACAGCAGCCGCAGCTTCCCTCGCAGCCTCGGGGTCCAAGTACTCGCCCCCGGGGACGATCGGCTTAATGTCCTTATCAAGTCGATACACCAGTGGAATCCCAGTTGGAATGTTGAGTGATGCGATGTCTGCATCGGAAATTCCTTCGAGATGTTTGATCAACGCTCGAAGTGAGTTTCCGTGAGCAACAATCAGGACTTGTTCGCCTTTGCGCAGGTGATCGGCCACGATTATGTCTTCCCAGTAACCAACCATTCGGAACACAACATCCTTGAGACATTCGGTTGTTGGCACTGCATCAGGCGGGAGGGCTTGGTAACGGGGATCGTCATTTTGTGCGTATTCGCTGTTGGGATCGATCGGAGGCGGCGGAGTGTCATACGACCTGCGCCACAACATGAATTGCTCCTCGCCGTATTCAGCGAGAGTCTGAGCCTTGTCTTTACCTTGAAGTGCTCCGTAGTGGCGTTCGTTGAGACGCCAGTTGCGAATAACTGGCAGCCAGATGCGATCGCAGGCATTGAGCGCCAAGTTGGCGGTCTTAATGGCGCGTTGCAACAGTGAAGTGAACACAACGTCGGGTTTGAGCCCTGCTTCCTTGATGAGTTCACCTGCGCGCTTGGCCTCTTTGCGACCTTTATCGTTGAGGTCGACATCTACCCATCCCGTGAACAGATTCTTTTCATTCCACACAGATTCACCGTGGCGAACGAGGATCAAGGTGTATTCGGTTTCAGACATGCACCAAGTCTGTCAGATTAGTCGCGATGCTCAGCCAGATGGGCAAATGCGGCCAGATTTGCCGTGGATTCGCCGCGCGAGACGCGCCAATCCCATTCTTTACGAATTGCGGTGGCAAAACCAAGCTCAAGGATTGTGTTGAAAGAATTATCGGAATAGTCAGCCACACACCCAATGATTCGATCGATTTCAGTTGGTGAGATGGCAGTGATGGGAACTCGTCCGGCAAGGTAAATATCGCCCAAGGAATCAACAGCAAAGGCAACCGCATAGGTTTTCAAATTCTTTTCCAACAGCCATCGATAAACATCTTCAGCATTCTCATCAGGCCGTCGCGCAACGAAAGCATTCACTGTCACGGCAGATTCGCCAATGCTGAGCGAGCAGGTGGTTCGAAGCTTTTTCTCTCCGGGAATCGTGACAACAAAAATATTGCCCACGAATTCATAAGACAAATCGTTGGCATCAAGATAACTCGTGATGATTTCTATGGCGAGATTGCTGCTCACGCGTGAACACTTTCCTGCGACAGGGCCAGCGAGTACGTCTGGAGCAGTCCGGCGGTGGTGTTTTCCCAACCAAAGTACGCAGCGTGCATCCGTGCACCGGCTGCAAGTTCATCCCGGTGCAGTGGATTCATGATCAACTGATTGAGGACATGCGAGTAGGCGATTGGGTTGTGCCCGTGAACGAGTTGCCCACTCACGCCGTCAGCAACTGCGGTGGTGAGGCCACCGACCGCTGAAGCGACGACGGGAGTTCCACACGCCTGCGACTCAATGGCAACAAGCCCGAATGATTCGGAGTAGGACGGCACAACGGTGAGATCGGCCGCCCGATACCAACTCACGAGTTTTTCACGAGTACCGGGCGGTTCAAAACGGATGATGTCACTGATGCCGAGTTCGGCAGCTAGGTTGGACAGCGATTCGGGGTGCTCCAAACCTGTGCCGGATGCGCCGCCACAAATCACGACTACCAGTGAGCTTCGTAATTCGGGGCGCATTGCAATAAGTTCCGCCGCAGCACGAATCAGAATGTCAGGAGCCTTGAGCGGTTGAATGCGACCCACGAATAACAGAACAGTCGCATCAAGTGGCAGTCCAAGTTCCTGTCGGGCCGTGGATTGCGGTCCCGGGGAGAACGAATCGAGATCGACGCCCGGGTTCACAACATCAATAGCCCGTGGATTTGCGTCGTAGAGGTCAATGAGCTGCTGCGCCTCGACCTGCGTGTTTGCAACCAACCGGGAAGACACGTCAACTACCTGCTGCTCACCAATAATGCGCATTTCGGGTTCTGCTCGATCCCCTTGGGCGATATCGAGATTCTTCACGCGACCCATCGTGTGCATGGTGTGAATGAGTGGAACTCGCCATCGCTCTGATGCGAGCCACCCCACCTGACCGGACAGCCAATAGTGTGAATGGATCAAGTCGTAGTAGCCCTCGGGTTTAGCAGCTTCTGCGCGAAGGACTCCCGCTGTTACCGCGCAGAGTTGACCGGGCAGATCATTTTTGAGTAATCCCTCAAATGGTCCGGCAGTGATTCGTTTCACCGTAACGCCGGGTGAAAGTTCAACATCATTGTGATGGGCGGAGGACGTTGCCCGTGTAAAAATATCGACTTCAACTCCGGCCAACGCCAGGCGCTTTGACGTCTCAACAACGTACACATTCATTCCGCCCGCATCGCCCGTACCGGGTTGATCTAGGGGCGAGGTGTGGATTGACAGAACTGCAATCCTTTGAGGCAACATAGTTAAGTTGTTGTGCCTAGTTAGAAAGCGATACTGCTACGTAGGGTTCACCGGTCACGATCGTCACCACTCGTTTAGACACTGACACGGCGTGGTCGGCGTAACGTTCATAAAAGCGGGAGAGAAGTGTGACGTCGATTGCTTCCTCGACGCCGTACTTCCAGGATGGTGACAGAACGATGGTGAACAATTCTCGGTGAAGTCGATCCATTTCTTCATCGTGACGGGCGATGTCCGCGCAGAGTGAGACATCTTGCGTTGCAATGACCGAGCCGGTCTTTGACACGATGGCTTCTGCCAAACCACCCATTTCCGCGAAGGTCCCGCGTACTTCTTGAGGAACCGCGACCTTTGGGTGACGCATGCGAGCTTGTTTCGCCACGTGCTCGGCGAGGTCTCCCATTCGTTCGAGCGAGCTTGAGATCCGCATGGATCCCAAGATGCTGCGCAGGTCTGAGGCCACGGGTGCTTGGAGGGCAATGACCTCGAAGCAGCGCTCTTCAATGGTTGCGGTGAGGATGTCCACTTTGGCATCAAAGTCGATCACGGCCTCAGCCAACTGCAAATCGGCATCTAGGAGGGCTTGTGTGGCCCGATTCATTGCAGAACCAACGAGTCGAGTGACCTCAACAAGGTCTGCATTGATGTTTTCGAGTTGTTCGTAATAGGCCTCGCGCATGACCACTCCATTTCCGTTGGTAACCCAACTTTACGCCTCAGGGGCAAAATTGCATGAAGTGCGGACCCCTGAGGCATCAATTTGGGCTCCTGCGTGCCTTAAAGTGAATGTGTGGCAAACAAAAGGTGAATTCCAGGTTCAATTGATGGAACCTTGTCCGAACTTTCACCATTTCCGCTATCTCTGGTGATTCGATACCGCAAAAGCGCCCTATTCTGTGCAACGTGGCGATACGTAAAAAGGACATGGCTGATTCAGTCGATGTACCAACACCCCGGGCTGCGGCTATTTATCCGGCTGTTTCTGAGGAAATAGTTCGAATCCTCTCGATTTTGCCTTCCGCATCCCTGGTCGTTGCACCCGATGGCACGGTTTTACGCGCCAGTTCACGAGCTCTCACATTAGGAATTGTGAATAGAAGCTCTCTGGCCGTTTCCGATATTGCCGAGATCGTGGCCAAGGTGGCCGATGACGGCTCCCCCCGTGAACAGGTTCTTCGAGTGCGGCGCCCACCTTTGGGTCGAGAGTTACTTGAAGTGAAGGCGCGAGTCGCTCCGCTGAGCTCGGGAGCGATCTTGGTTCTCATCGATGACCTTGCCGAGGAACGACGTGTCGATGCCGTGCGCAGAGACTTTGTTGCCAACGTGAGCCATGAACTCAAAACTCCCGTTGGTGCGTTGTCGCTCTTGGCTGAAGCAGTTCTCACTTCGGCTGATGACCCAGCTCAGGTTGAACACTTTGCAGAAAAAATGCAAGCTGAAGCTAAACGCCTTGCCAGTCTTATCCAGGATGTCATTGATCTTTCACGTTTGCAGAGTGATGACCCCATGAATCGTGCGGAACTTGTTGAAACGGATGTCCTGATCAATCGTGCGATAGAAGAGGTCAAGACACTTGCCGTTGGTTTGGGTGTCGAGATCATTCGAGGTGAAGATGTTGATTCGGTGATTCTCGGAGATCGCGGACAACTTCTAACAGCTCTTCGCAACCTTCTCACCAACGCGATTAGTTATTCCGCGGCAAATACGCGTGTCGCTGTTACCACCCGCGAAGTTGATGGAATCGTTGAAATCTCAGTGCGGGATGCAGGAATTGGAATTCCTGCCCATGATCTGGACCGAATCTTTGAACGTTTTTATCGTGTTGATCCAGCACGGTCTCGAGGGACCGGAGGCACTGGCCTTGGTCTTGCAATTGTTAAGCACGTGTGCCAAAACCATGGTGGGGAATGCACTGTGTGGTCTGAGGTAGGAACTGGTTCAACCTTTACCCTGCGAATCCCCTCTTATAACCCGATGCTCGATGATTCCCGTGGCCCCAGTGAATTCACAGTCGATACGCTGTCCGTGGTGAAGGGGAAAAGCCTGTGACACGAGTCCTTGTCGTTGAAGACGAAGATTCTTTTTCTGATGCCCTTTCGTTCATGTTGCGCAAAGAAGGCTATGAAGTCTTTATCGCCTCGGACGGCAACATGGCATTAACTGAATTTGACAAGCACGGACCGGACTTGGTTTTACTTGACCTCATGTTGCCTGGAATCTCGGGAACAGAGGTGTGCAAAACAATTCGCGGAAAGTCCTCAGTTCCCATCATCATGCTGACCGCTAAAGATGGCGAAGTGGACAAGGTTGTTGGGCTTGAGCTAGGGGCCGACGACTATGTGACCAAACCATTTTCATCTCGCGAACTACTGGCTCGCATTCGTGCGGTGCTTCGGCGTCACGGCGAACAGGAAGAATTGTTGCCGCCCACAGTTGAAGCAGGCGGTGTCCGAATTGATGTTGAGCGCCATGTTGTGTCCGTGCGCGGTTCGAATATCACGATGCCGCTCAAGGAATTTGATCTGCTGGAATTTTTAATTAGAAACTCGGGTCGCGTCCTCACGCGAAATCAACTGATCGACCGAGTGTGGGGTGCTGACTACGTTGGCGACACAAAAACTCTCGACGTTCACATCAAGAGGTTGCGCGCGAAAATCGAAGAAGACCCCGCAAATCCCGTGCATATCTTGACTGTGCGGGGTCTGGGCTACAAATACGAGATCTAATTGCCTGTGGCCAAGTTTTTCTTGACCATTACCCTTGGTCCGCCCGAAGAGTGGACACTTCACTGAGGGTCAGTAACGTGAAATCGACTGCGGTACTGTCCGCTTCTTGAACGCGATTGAAGGGCACCCAAAATGATTGGCCTTGGAACGATCATCAATGTCACGACCATCGTGGTCGGTTCGTTGATCGGTGTCGTCCTCGGACACAGGTTGCCCGAACGCACCCGAGCGGTTGTCACGGATTCATTGGGCATGCTCGTTTTGGTAATCGCAGCATTTAATATTTATGCGCTGAGAGACCAAGCTTGGATCGATACCGTGGGCAGTGCAGCGACCCTGCTGATCGTGCTCGGTGCGTTGATCATTGGCGGAGTGGCGGGCTCTCTTTTGCGCATCGAAATGCGGCTTGAATCATTTGGTGGATGGCTTCAGAGAAAGTTCTCGAGCGGCGATGCATCGATTTCCCGAGCTCGGTTCATTGAAGGCTTTGTTGATGCCAGTTTAATTTTTTGTATTGGCCCACTTGCCATTCTTGGCTCATTGAGCGACGGATTAGGCATTGGCATCGAGCAGCTTGAATTGAAGGCAGCTCTCGATGGATTTGCGTCCATCGCTTTTGCCGCGAGTCTTGGCTGGGGCGTAATGGCCTCAGCAATTGCCGTAGGGATATTCCAAGGCTCACTAACAATTATTGCTGTCTTCGCTGGCTCATTCTTGACAGACGCAATGGTCGCTTCAATCACTGCAACAGGTGGTGTCCTCTTGATCGGAGTAGCGCTTAGGATTTTGCGCATCAAGTCCATTGCGGTGGGGGATCTCCTGCCCGCCTTGATTGTTGCACCAATACTCACTGTCATTGTTGCTCAATTTGTTGGTTAGGGGTCCAGAATGAATCAGGTTTCAGTGGGGGACAGAGCCCCCGAGTTCACTTTAATTGATCAATGTGGAGAGAAGGTCAAACTCTCAAACTTTAAGGGTCAGCGAGTGATTCTTTACTTTTATCCGGCAGCGATGACACCTGGCTGCACCAAGCAAGCATGTGACTTCACCGACAATGTGAACATCTTTAAGGGTGCGGGATACGCCATTGTTGGGATTTCTCCCGATTCACCGGAAAAACTAAATCAATTCACGGAGTTAGAGTCGATTGCGTTTACTCTCTTGAGTGATCCCACCAAGGAAACAATGGCCGCCTACGGTGCCTTTGGTGAAAAGAAATTGTATGGAAAAACGGTGACAGGTGTCATACGGTCAACATTTGTGATCAATGAAAAAGGTGTCATCGAACAGGCTTTTCGCAATGTTAAAGCCACGGGTCATGTTGCGAAAATGATGCGCGAATTGGCATTAACGTCCAACAAATAAATTTATTTATTGGCCGGGGGTGATGCCCTCATATATGCCTGTCGGGGGAACGATCAGGACATCAAGCTCTGCCATTCCTGCATTTGCAAACTGGAGAGTCACGGGAACATATGAACTCATGGGTGCCTCGAATGCATTTGCATTCACGTAATGAACTGAGTCCCAGCCGAATGAGAATGAGTCACCTGGCATCAACTGAACCGCCGTTCCGACAATCTCTGCGACCTCACCGTCAATGGTTGCTCCAACAAGTGCATCGGTTTCAAGGCCTTGATTGGTTGCCCGCATGAGCAGGGTTGCCGTTGTGCCGGGACCTTGGACCACGGTGACGTTGTCAACCACGATTCCGCCGAGATTTGCCTGAGCACCGTTGCCTGAAGGGTTGGTGGCCTGGACGTTTGTGGTGGCCTGCTGCCCGTTGAAACACCCTGTCATTACGGGAATGAGAAGCGCAAATCCAGCGCTCGCGAGGGCAATTTTTCGTACAGGCGTGGAAGTCAATGTGGTCACGGCCACGAGGATAGCGGGCATGGGGAAGTGAGCGTTATCTGCACGGCGTAAATTGCTGCCTGATCCGGTGAAAATGGTCCGTGGTAAAGTTGGGGACTCTGAAAGGGGTTCATCCATATGGCTTTTAAGGTCGGCGAGACAGTTGTCTACCCCCATCACGGGGCCGCACTCATTGAAGCGGTCGAAATGCGGAAAATCAAGGGCGAGGACCGGGAATACTTGGTTTTGCGGGTTGCCCAAGGTGATTTGACCGTTCGTGTTCCCTCGGACAACGTTGATTTGGTCGGTGTCCGTGACGTGGTGAATGCAGAAGGCCTCGATCGGGTGTTCAGCGTGCTGCGACAGCCATACACCGAGGAACCCACCAACTGGTCCCGCCGCTATAAGGCGAACCTGGAAAAGCTCTCCTCAGGCGATGTCATCAAAGTGGCTGAAGTCGTCCGTGACCTTTGGCGTCGTGAGCAAGACCGTGGGCTCTCGGCAGGAGAGAAGCGAATGCTTGCCAAGGCACGTCAGATCCTCGTGTCAGAACTTGCTCTTGCTGAGAAGACCGATGAAGTCAAGGCGGAAGCAATGCTGGATGAGGTTCTCGCCTCCTGATTCAGGGGCAAAGAACACTGTAGAAAGTTGGGGAATTGACCCAAACTGCCGTTTTAGTTCCCGCGGCTGGTCGCGGTGAGCGACTCGGACCGGGGGCCCCAAAAGCATTACGTGAACTCGCAGGTGTGCCCATATTGGTGCATGCCGTCACAGCACTTGCTGCAAGTCCTGCAGTAGACCTCGTTGTTGTTGCTGCGCCCGAGTCTGAATTGGACCACGTTTCCGCACTTTTGGGACGATCATCATTTTCCGCCGAAGTCAGTGTTGTGGCAGGTGGTGAAACCCGGCAGGAATCAGTTGCGCGAGCGCTCATTACCTTGCCCGCGGATGTTGATGTAGTTCTGGTTCATGATGCTGCCCGACCACTCGTTCCGGTTGAAATGGTGAGCGCCGTAGTTGCAAGTGTCCGCGGTGGAAACCCGTGTGTCATCCCATGTCTTGCGATAACTGACACAATCAAACAGGTTAATGGGAGCAATCTTGTGTTGCAGACCGTAGACAGAGAATCATTGAGAGCCGTACAAACACCACAAGGATTTTCGCGTGAAGTTTTACAGCAGGCCCACGCTGACGCCGACCCTGATAATGCAATGACCGATGACGCAGGCTTGGTCGAAGCCATGGGTGTTCCCGTTCTAGTCATTCCAGGTCATGCGGAAGCACTTAAAATCACTAGACCGTTCGATGTCGTTATCGCTGAGGCAATTCTGGCGCGAAGGAGAGCAAGTGGCACCCTCACCTGATAGCAATCACAAGTGCCCAACCCCGCTGGTCGGCATAGGAACTGACGTTCACGCCATCGACCCCAACCGACCAATGTGGATGGCTGGACTGCACTGGCCCAACGAGCCAGGGCTTGCCGGTCACAGTGATGCTGACGTTGCGGCGCATGCGATTTGCGATGCACTTTTATCAGCCGCAGGACTGGGAGACTTAGGAGAAGTCTTCGGCACAAGTGACCCCCAGTGGTCTGATGCATCCGGTGTATCGATGCTGAGTCACACGGCCCAACTAGTTCGGTCACATGGTTATGAAATAAATAATGTTTCAGTTCAAGTAATTGGCAACGCACCTAAAGTTGGCACTCGGCGCCAAGAAGCTCAGGATGTTCTCAGCGCTGCCGTTGGTGCTCCGGTTCGAGTTTCAGGTACTACGACCGACGGCCTCGGACTCACGGGACGCGGTGAAGGTGTTGCAGCTATTGCTGTGGCCAGCGTGATTGAATCCGCTTAGTGTGCCAACGGATAGAGTTCAACTCGTGACTTTGCATATCCACGACACCGCCACCCGAACTCTGAGGGAGTTTGTCCCCTTGGAGCCTGGCAAGGTCGGGATTTACCTGTGTGGAGCAACAGTTCAGGGCCCCCCGCATGTGGGTCATATTCGTAGCGGTGTTGCCTTTGATGTTGTGCGTCGCTGGCTGAGCGCTCAGGGTTATGACGTCACGTTTATTCGTAACGTCACTGATATCGACGACAAAATCATTCACAACGCAGGGCATGAGGATGTTGCTTACTGGGTGGTTGCTTCGCGCAATGAGCGGGCATTCAACGATGCTTATGACGCACTAGGTTGCCTGCCACCAACCCATGAGCCTCGTGCCACCGGCCATATCCCTGAAATGATCGAACTCATGCAGGAGATCATCGACAACAACCACGGCTACGCGCAGTCGGGCGATGTTTACTTTGACGTTCGCTCTGATGCAACGTATGGCTCATTGAGCGGACAAAAAGTCGATGACATGCTTGCAGCTAATGATGCTGTTGCACAAGGAAAAAGGGATCCGCGAGATTTTGCAATGTGGAAGTCAGCCAAGCCTGATGAACCATTTTGGAACACACCGTGGGGGCCGGGCCGCCCAGGATGGCACATTGAATGTTCAGCGATGGCCCGCAAATATCTCGGGAAAAATTTTGACATACATGGTGGCGGAATTGATTTGATTTTCCCGCACCATGAAAATGAGATAGCGCAGTCCAAAGCAGCCGGCGATGGATTCGCTCAATATTGGATGCATAACGCCTGGGTGACAACCGCTGGCGAGAAAATGAGCAAGTCCCTAGGTAACTCACTGTTGGTCAGTGAAGTTCTCAAGCGAATCCCGGCCATTCATTTGCGTTACTACTTGGCAGGTTCGCATTACCGCTCAATGCTGGAATATTCAGATGCATCGGTTTTGGAGGCAGGACAAGGGTTCACTCGGCTGTCAGGATTTATTGATCGTGCGATGGAAGCCCTCAAAATCTCTGAGGTCAGTGTTGACCCGGAATCGCGCCATGAAAAGTTTGACGCGGAGATGAATAACGACTTCTCAGTGCCCAATGCAATCGCGGTGATTCATGAGGTGGTGCGCGAGGGCAATACAAACCTGACGAACGGGGATCTAGATTCGCTCCAGGCGAATGTGGTGTCTGTTGTCTCAATGCTGGATGTTTTAGGCATGAACCCGCTGGATGATCAGTGGATCATTGAATCAGGGGATAATCAACAAATCATTGGTGAGCTCGTGCAGGTCGCCATCAATCAACGCACGGAAGCACGGGCGCGCAAAGACTTTGAGGCAGCCGATGCCATTCGATCAGACCTTGAACGAATCGGGATCGCCCTGGAGGATTCCAAAGACGGTGTGCGATGGTCAATTCGCAAGCCCACACAAACCGAAACAACACATTAAGGCGGATGTTTTCCCATGGCTGGTAATTCCCAACGCAAAGGCGCAATGCGCAATGCGGGTACAAAGAAGGGTCCGCAGGTCGGATCAGGTGGGCAACGTCGCGCCAAACTAGGCGGTCGTGGTCCAACGCCGAAGGCTGAAGAGCGTCCGCACCACCCGAAAGCCAAGCGCAAAAAAGCAGCAGAGAAACGTAGCGCGAAACTGCCTGCCGGCAGTGGTGCTCGTCGCGCCGAGCGGACCAAGTCACGCGCCGCGGGCCAGCTCATGGGCCGTAACTCGGTTGTTGAAGCACTGCGTGCCAAGGTCCCAGCCAATGCACTTTATGTTCAATCGAAGGCTGATGCTGATGATCGTTGGCGTGAATCGCTCAAGATTGCTATTGCTGCGGGCATTCCACTCATGGAGGTCCCTCGCACCGAACTGGATCGCATGACCGATGGTGGAGTGCATCAAGGTCTCGTTCTGACTGTCCCTGAATATAAATACGCGGATATTAAGGAAATCGAGAAGTCTCAATGCATCATTGCCTGTGATGGATTAACAGATCCTCGCAACCTTGGAGCCATTGCTCGATCTGCCGCAGCTTTTGGTGCCGAGGCAATTGTGCTCCCAGATCGCCGCAGTGTTGGCGTGACCGCATCAGCATGGAAGTCATCTGCAGGCGCACTCTCTCGCATTCGAGTTGCGCAGGTGACAAATCTGAATCGATCACTCATCACTTTGCAGAAGGCGGGGTTCACGGTCATCGGTCTTGCTGCCGATGGCGCAACGCCTTTGCACAAGATTGATAAGGATGTTCTCAAAGGCAAACTTGTCATTGTTATCGGTGCTGAGGGTGCAGGACTGTCTCGGTTGGTGAAAGAAAACTGCGACTGGCTGGTCAATATCCCGATGGCGGGTGGCAACGAGTCCCTCAATGCATCCGTGGCAGCATCCATTGTTCTGCAGGATATGTATAGAGCACGTCACTAAGCGTTTATTGAGACCTAAGCGTTCAGGCGAGGATCTTCATCCGGGATCACAATTCGGAGTTCGGCGGTAGCGTCACTGGGTGTGCCACTGCGAGAACCTAGGACTGCTTTCTCTTCGGGTTTATTCCGCAGCACGTTGTTGACATAATCATCAACGACCTTTGCAAAAGGAACGCTGTGACCGGCTTCCTCTGACATGAACCATCTGTGTTCTAGGACTTCGTGGAAAATCTCAGCGGGTTCAAGGCGACCGCGAAGGTTATGGGGTATTGACTCCATGACCAATTCGAAACGATCGCTCACCCAGCGGTGTGCTGCAAGTTCTTCCTCGTCTTTGCCGTAACTCAGCTTCACGCGGTATGAGTCCAGGTCGTTGAGGAGCCTGCGTGCTTGGTTTTCACCAACGTCGAGCCCAGTCAAGCGTATTAAGCGCCGGGAATGGTGGCCGGAGTCAACGACTTTTGGTGCGACTCGAATCTTGTCGCCCTCACCGGATGTATCAACTTGAAGTTCAGCAACGTCAAAGCCCAATTCATTCAGTTTTCGAATTTGTTTTTCTAGGGCCAGTCGGTTGTCACGACTAAATTCGATCGGGGCGGTAATCACATCCCACAATGCGTCGTAGCGGGTGCGTAAACCAACACCGGTGACAATTGGATCAATTCCCTCCTGCAGGCGCCCGCCCGCAGCAAGGTCCATGAGTTCGCCCGCGACGTTGGTCGCTGCCGTTTCCAGGTCATACTCGCGTTGCCCAACGGACAGCGCGGGATGCAGTTCTCCAGTTTCCGCATCAACTAAATACGCTGCGAACGAGCCGGCATCTCGCAAGAAAAGAGTGTTTGAGAGCGATACGTCATTCCACGAAAAGCCAATGACGTGCAGTTGCACGAGCAGTAATGCCAGAGCATCAAGTAATCGATCTGCTGTCTCGGCGCGCAAACTCGACGAAAACAGTGCGCGATAGGGCAGTGAGAAGGGTAGGTGCTTGGTAATTAGTGCAGCAGGGAGGGCATCGCCGTTCTTATTCACGCGATCGCTGACGGTACCCACCGGTTCGACACAGGGAACCGCGCGGCGCTGCAATTCATTGAGCAAGTGATATTCGCGCTCTACGAGCTCTAATTCCGCCTCTTTGATTGCATAAACAATTCCATTGATGCGAACAAATCGAACTATGTGTCGAGAAATACCGCGAGGTAGGGCGACAACTAGATCATCGGGCCATTCCTCCAATGGGGTATCCCACGGAAGGAATGCGAGCTCCGACTCCGCCGCCGTCCCCACCATGCGCATGTTGGAATGGAATCCTTAAATCTGTGGTGCTGCTAGTTATTTTTCTTCTTCAGTTTCGCGGCCGAATGGGTGGTGCTTAATGTCTTCCTCGTGGCGGGCCTCGTCTTGTGACATCCCATCATGCGGCTTTTCCTCTTGAACTTCGTGTTCCCCGCTCTTGTGATGCTCCATGGTTCCCTCTTCTCACTTCATATGAACAATTATTTGGTGTCTTAGGTCAGACTCTAGTTGTTGTTCGGGTTATCCTCAGCCTTAGCCATGTCAATGTATCTACCTAAGGATTTTGCATGAACCAGCTGAAACGTTCCCTGGTCTTTGCCGCAACTTTCGTCGTTGCCTTTGCATTTGCTGGTACCTCGGCACAGGCCATGGGTTCAGGCAATATCTATGAAGACCTTCAGGTGGGTGTGAGTTATGCAGTGTACGAACCCAATTACACGGCAGGGTTAAAGGAGCGCCACAACGGAGCGACTTATCCATGCCCCAAAGGCACAGATGAAAACGTTCTTGCCGAATATGGCAGTGCCAAGAAGTCACTTCTCACCGTTATTGAAGGCAATCCATTGTGCGGGGATCCCGGTGGAGCTGGCAAGGTGGTGAAGAAATTCAAAGTTCAAGGTGCGACTGCAACCATGATTGCCAACTGTTATCCAGGTGACAAAGGCTATGTCTCTTGTGACAAGAGTGACATTGCAACTGTGGGTGGCTACGTCTCTGTGACTCTGCCGTCGCAGGGGAATTTAAAAAGAACTTTTGCTGTCGTCATGGCAGGTGGCACCAAGCCGATGAGTGCTGCCAAGCTTGAGCGAGTCGTCAAGAGCATGACACCCATTGCAACGAATCAAAATTTGATCGGCGGCATGGTCACTTGCACGCAAGCAGATCTTGGTGACGTAATCCAAAAAGGCCTGCCCAAGGGCCAGGTGCTTGTTTCAGTTAACTCCTTCACCTGCGCAGATGGATGGGCCTACGCATTCGCCACAACGGGTGATGGCAAAGGAAACAACATTGAACAAACGTTCGTGTTTGAAGCTGAAGGACAGTTCTGGATTCCCAAGAATCGTTCACAGGTGTGTGGGACAGTTTCCGCAAATTCCCCAGGAGCCAGACCTGCAGATTCACAGGTTCCAGCATCTATTTGGTCCAACGCCTGCAATACAAATTAGTCCCTACGGGCCCCGATCACAAAGGTTGCTCTCATGAGAGTTTCACGTGTCATTGCTCTAGCTGTTCTTGCGAGCCTTGCGGCTGGATTGATGTACGGCATAGCCATGGTTCTTTCAAGTTCGGAGACCGCTCGAGAGCAACAGGTTGCTCTGGACCCGTTCTATGCACCACCGGACCCCATTCCTGTTGAACTTGGCACAGTAATCCGTTCTGAGCCGATGGATATTTCCGTGGACGGTGGTTTCGCTCAAAGACTTCTCTATGTCTCTGAGAGGCCTGACGGTTCTCGCGCGGTATCAGGGGCCATGATCTTCATTCCTGATGCACCGGCACCGCCTGAAGGTCGACCGGTTGTTGCATGGGAGCACGGGACTCTCGGTATGGGTGATGCTTGTGTGCCATCGCGCTCCTCGAATCCCACCGCAGACATGTTCACGTTCGTTGGACCGATGATGCAGCAGGGTTGGGTGATTGTCGCAACCGACTATGTCGGCCTTGGCACACCAGGTCCAAATCAATACCTGATAGCGCAGTCTGAGGTGCGAGACGTGGTCAACGCGGTTCGTGCCGCTCAGAAAATGCCTGAGGCAAGTGCAGGTGATCGATATGTCACCTTTGGACACTCACAAGGTGGACATGCATCCATTTGGGCAGGCCATCTAGGCCCTGAATACGCACCCGAATTGGAATTACTTGGTGTCGCGGCAGCAGCACCCGCACTTAATTTGTCAGAGATCGCATCTGCTCAATGGGATACGGCGGTGGGCTGGGTGATCGGTTCTGATCTGATTGAATCTTGGCCGACCTACTACTCCGATTTACCCGTTGACGCGATTCTCACCAAAGCCGGTCGTGATGCGAGCCAGAGGCTGGCATCAGAGTGCATCAAGCAATCAGGGCTTGAAGCGTTGGCGCGCGAGAAGTTCGGCCAGCAGATTTTTGCCTACGATCCCTTGGAAGATCTGACGTGGAAGGAATCGATGCTCGCCCAAACTCCGCCTCCGATGCCGTCAAACATGCCAGTGTTTATGGCGCAGGGAACGGCTGATGAAGTAGTACTGCCTTGGCCGAACTCGATGATCCAGGAGAAATGGTGCGATGCTGGATCGGCCATCGATGTGCTGTGGATGGGTGATGTCAACCACGAAGACGCTGCGCACGTGTCCGGGCCTGCGGCGGTGGATTGGATCGCAGATCGATTCGCAGGGCGTCCTGCTGGACGGTCGTGTGATGTGGCGCCGCCGGTTGCCCCGGTAAATCCAGGAGAATAAAACTCAGTCAACCACGGTCAACTGTATGAGTGGAGCCTCCGGTCAGGATTGAACTGACGACCTACCGCTTACAAGGCGGTTGCTCTACCACTGAGCTACAGAGGCGAA
>JAFMDS010000062.1 GCA_017857175.1 Candidatus Nanopelagicales bacterium
TAAAAAGCATGGTGGTTAACCATGAGGATGCGGACTCCAACAGCACGGGCTCATTTTTTGTCAATCCTGCTGTCACTCGTGAGACTGCTCCCGAGGGCTGCCCGCAATACGCGTTGAAGGATTCGGATCCGCGGGCACTAACCCACGTTAAGTTGAGTGCGGCATGGTTAATTGAGAACTCGGGTATTTCCAAGGGGTTTACCCTCCCTGACTCTGATGGGGTTATTCGGGTGTCACGAAACCACTCCCTAGCAATTGCCAACACCGATGGTGGAACGGCTCAAACTGTAATCGCACTTGCGAGCCATATGCGCCAGCAAGTGTTTGATCATTTCGGGATTGAACTCGAAGTAGAACCCGTGTTGGTCAACTGTGAAATGGTTGCGTTAACTCGCTGACGCAACGAACGCCTTGATGCGATCCAGGCCTTCGGTAATTTTTTCATCAGATGTTGCATAGGACAAGCGCAAATACCCCGGAGTTCCAAATGCCTCGCCGGGAACAACAGCAACTTCAACTTGATCAAGTATCGCGCCGGCGAGTTCGCTTGAGCTCGTGACTGTTGTGCCGCCAAATGTTCTTCCCATCAAACCCTTGACTGATGGGTAGGCATAGAAGGCGCCTTCAGGCTCTGGGCAGGTGATCCCGGGGATTGAGTTCAACAAGTCGACGATGAGCAAACGCCTGCGGTCAAAAGCCACTTTCATTTGTTCGACCACGTCAAGATTTCCGCTTACCGCTGCGAGGGCGGCGACTTGGGAAACATTCGCGACATTGGATGTTGCATGTGATTGCAGGTTGGTCGCTGCCTTGGTGACATCCGCTGGGGCGATCATCCAGCCCACTCTCCAGCCTGTCATGGCATAGGTCTTGGCAACACCATTGACCACCACGCAGCGATCAGCGAGATCGGGGACCAACGCGGGCATCGATGCGAATGTGGCATCGCCGTACACGAGGTGTTCGTAGATTTCGTCGGTGATGACCCAAATTCCTTTTTCCAATGCCCACTCGCCGATTGCCTTTACCAACTCCGGGGGGTAGACCGCGCCCGTCGGGTTTGATGGCGAAACAAAGACCAATGCTTTTGTTGCTGGGGTCACAGCTGCATCAAGTTGTTCGATGCTGGCGAGATATCCGGATGCCTCATCGGTCATCACGATGACTGGGGCTCCGCCTGCCAGCATGATGGATTCGGGGTAGGTGGTCCAGTAGGGCGCAGGAAGTAGGACTTCATCGCCTGGATCAAGGAGCGTGGCAAAGGCGTTATAGAGGGCTTGCTTGCCGCCATTGGTCACCAGGACCTGGCTTGCTTGGACCGAGTAACCGGAGTCGCGCATCGTTTTGACCGCGATTGCCTCTTTAAGTTCGGGGAGTCCGCCAGCGGGGGTATATCGGTGCCACTTGGGCTCGTGACAGGCGGCTACGGCGGCTTCAACGATGTAGTCGGGGGTGGGGAAATCAGGCTCACCGGCCCCAAAACCGATAACTGGACGCCCAGCGGCTGATAGGGCCTTCGCTTTGGCATCCACCGCAAGCGTTGCGGACTCGGCGATTGCGGCAATTCGTCGGGAAATTCTGGGTAGGTCAGCCATAGGGCAATCATGTCAGGCGAATTCGTGCTCTGGAAATCCGCCCAGTTTGGGTAGATTTTTCGGGTGTCTGCGCCGATCTAGATGGACCCGGTCTCGGTCGGGCTGAGGGGTGACACGTACACTCTCTCCTCGCGGTAGGTCTGCGCAAGCATGCCTACTAAAGGGTTGTAGCTCAACTGGTAGAGCACCGGTCTCCAAAACCGGGGGTTGGGGGTTCAAGTCCCTCCAGCCCTGCAAACTGGCTCAGGCCGGAGAGCAGGAGTCACCGGTGAGAGCTGGTGGTGAAAATGCACGACAAACGAGCAATAGCAAGCAGAAGTACGAAAACAAGGCATGTGAGTGGAGTGAAAAATGGTTGATACCGACGCTAAGCCAACAGGTGACGGCGGCGGTTCTGGTGCGGAGAAAAAGAAGAACATCTTCTCCCGACTTGCCCTGTTCATCCGCCAGGTTGTCGTTGAACTCCGAAAGGTTATTTGGCCCACTCGGAATGAGTTGGTCAACTACACAATCGTTGTCGTGTTCTTCGTTCTTCTGATGTCAGGAATCATTGCCCTGTACGACTACGTCTTTACCAAGGGAGTGCTGTTTGTCTTTGGGTAATAACCCAAAACAACAAGCATCCCGCCACTTTGAAGGAGATTGGCCCCCGTGTCTGAAGAGAACTTTGCAGAGCAGAGCGATGAAAGCTCTGACGCTGTGACAGCTGACGCTTATGTCGACCCATTTGCGGTCGCATCTGTTGACTCAGAGGCGGCGGAATCCTTTGAAGAAATCGCCGCCGCCGAGAGTGGCGTTTCTGCCGATGTCGCGGTGAGCGAGGCAGAAGCCGAGGTTGTTGCTGAGGCCGAAGAAATCGTGTCTGAAGCTGAGGCGGCTGAAGAAGCCGAAGACGCCGAAGAAATTGATCCGATCGAGGAATTCAAAATCTCCATGCGTCATGCGCCGGGTGACTGGTATGTCATTCACAGCTACGCGGGTTATGAAAACAAGGTCAAGGGAAACCTCGAAGCGCGCAGCACGACCCTGAACATGGAGGACTACATCTTTCAGGTGGAAGTCCCCATGGAAGAAGTCACCGAAATCAAGGGTGGAATGCGCAAGCAAATTCGCCGCAATAAATTTCCGGGATATGTCCTTGTTCGCATGGATCTGACCGATGAATCATGGGGCGTTGTGCGCCACACCCCAGGTGTCACAGGCTTTGTTGGCCACGGACACTCACCGTCACCGCTTTCCCTCGAAGAAGTCATTGCGATTTTGGCTCCGGAGCCGGAAAAGCAGCCAGCTGCAGCAGGTGCGGGCGGCAAAGGTGGCGGTGGAGCGTCATCCTCGGCAGCGCCCGTTAGCGTTGACTTTAATGTGGGCGACTCCGTCACCGTTGTTGATGGACCATTCGCCACATTGCACGCCACAATCTCTGAGATCAACCTTGAAGCCCAAAAGATCACGGGCCTGGTTGAGATCTTTGGTCGGGAGACACCCGTTGAACTCGCATTCAGCCAGATTGACGCGGGCTAAACAGTGAGACCTGAAAACTTCATTTAAAAACACCACCATCAAGAGAAGGAAACACCATGGCACCGAAGAAAAAAGTCAGCGGAATGATCAAGTTGCAAATTCCTGCTGGTGCAGCCAACCCGGCACCCCCCGTTGGACCCGCACTGGGCCAGCACGGTGTCAACATCATGGATTTTTGCAAGGCATACAACGCAGCTACTGAAGCTCAAAAGGGCAATATCGTGCCAGTGGAAATCACTGTCTACGAAGATCGCTCATTTGACTTCGTGCTGAAGACTCCACCAGCATCACGCTTGATCCTGAAGGCAGCAGGACTCGAAAAGGGTTCCGGCACGCCTCAGTCCGTCAAGGCTGGCAGCATCACCAAGTCACAGGTTCGTGAGATCGCTGAGACAAAAATGCCTGACCTCAACGCCAATGATGTTGAAGCAGCAATGAAGATCATCGAAGGAACAGCACGCCAAATGGGAATTACGGTTTCCGCGTAACAAGAAAGTTCAACCGTGGGAGAGCCAGCGCGGCTCGCACACCACACCCTGCAGATAGGCAGACAGGAAACACCTGTCGTGAGAAATGGAGCAGAACATGAAGCGCAGCAAGGCATACACAGCAGCACTCGAAAAAATCGAAGCTGATCGTCTTTATGCACCACTCGAGGCAACTCGGTTGGTCAAAGAAACAACAGCAACCAAGTTTGATTCGTCGGTTGAGGTCTCCATGCGTCTGGGCGTTGACCCACGCAAGGCTGACCAAATGGTCCGTGGCACGGTCAATCTGCCACACGGCACAGGTAAAACCGCTCGCGTTTTGGTGTTCGCGAATGGTGACAAAGCTGACGAAGCCCGCGCCGCTGGTGCTGACTTTGTTGGTTCTGATGACTTGATCGCCAAAGTTGCTGGTGGTTGGACAGACTTCGATTCCGCGGTCTGCACGCCTGACCTGATGGGCAAGGTGGGAACGCTAGGCAAGGTACTCGGACCACGTGGTCTCATGCCCAACCCCAAAACCGGCACCGTGACCATGGATGTTGCTAAAGCTGTGGGCGATATCAAGGGCGGAAAGATTGAGTTCCGTGTGGACAAGCACTCGAACCTCCAATTCCCCATTGGTAAAGCTTCTTTCACACCCGAGCAACTCGTGGAGAACTACGGCGCAGCGCTGGATGAAATCCTTCGTTTGAAGCCCAACTCATCCAAGGGTCGGTACATCAAGAAGACCACTGTCTCCTCAACCATGGGACCTGGAATTCAGATTGATCCCAACCGCACCCGCTCACTCCTGAGCGAGGATGACGCTTAACCACAGCGCTCATAAAAGCAAGCACTCGCGATTCGCGCACTTTCCTGATGAAGGTGCGCGAATTCGCATTTTATGTGCTAGCAAAAGTTTGTAATCAAATGTCGAAATCTGTTGACCATTTGCCCACGGGACTGGAGACTAAGCACTTACCATGAAGGCTGGCCCAGTCATTTATGGGTCAAGTTATGCCCGAAGTCGTATCTGAAGGATCTATGTGAGGATGGAATCTGCATGAAGTACGTCTTGCCGCTGACGCATCCTTTGTTGGCGACAGAGAATGTCAGCATCACCCTCAGTGGTTTGCAGATTCTCGAGGATGTCTCCATCGGTGTACCCGAGGGAACGGTGACGGGTCTTATTGGGCCCAATGGTGCTGGCAAAACCACCGTGTTCAACATCATGAGCGGCTTCTTAACACCTGACTCGGGCAATGTCCGCTTCGATGGCAAGAAGCTCAAGCACATCAAGACACATCACTTAACCAAGTTGGGCATTTCCAGAACACTTCAGGGCGTCGGTTTGTTCGCATCCTTGACCGCATTGGAAAATGTCATGTTAGGTGGCTCCGCTCGCGTTAAGAGCGGGATCGTGGCTGACTCCCTTGGCATGCCGTGGGCCGATCACGAGCAAAACAAACTTCGAGCGAAAGCTATGGAGACTCTCACCGAGTTCGGCATTGCCGATGTCGCTGATCGTTACCCATCAGAGTTGCCTTACCCCGTGCAAAAGCGAGTGGCCATTGCGCGCAGCCTGATATCTGACCCGAAGGTGCTCCTGCTGGACGAGCCAGCAGGTGGAATTAGTGCGGGAGACATGGCTGAACTTGGTCGCATGATCAAGAGTTGGACTCCAGAACGCACCGTCCTTCTTGTTGAGCATCACATGGAACTCGTCATGGATGTGTGCGATCTGATCTGGGTGCTTGATGCTGGCAAAGTCATTGCCTCGGGAACACCAGAAGAAGTTCGCAATAACCCGGCGGTTCTTGCGGCCTATTTGGGTGATGAAGGAGAGGGGCACTGATGTTGCACACCGAAGATCTCTCCGTCTCTTATGGAGCAGTGCAGGCTCTCAAGTCGATGAACCTCACCGTGCCCAGGGGAGAAGTAACCGCGGTCATTGGTGCCAATGGTGCAGGTAAGTCGACCTTGATGCGCACACTCGCCGGGTTGGTAAGGCCGCAAACAGGCCAAGTCCTGCTGGATGGTGTTTCGATCACGGGCAAGAAGCCTGAAGACATTGTTCGTATGGGCGTGGCCCTTGTCCCTGAAGGCCGCTCAACTATCCCCGAGCTTTCCCTCGAAGAAAACTTGCGGCTCGGCGGCTTGTGGCGCGACAAGGCTGGTCGCTTGGAGTCCCAACAAAAAGTTTTTGACCTTTTCCCGATTCTTGCTGAACGAAAGAACATGCGAGCGGACACCCTCAGCGGCGGTGAGCGCCAACAACTTGCGATTGGCCGAGCACTCATGTCAGATCCGCGTTGCCTGTTGCTCGACGAACCCTCATTGGGACTTGCACCATTGATTGTTACGCAGATCCTTGAGTTGGTGAGCACTCTGGCAAAGGAAACCAATATCGCGATACTCCTGGTTGAACAAAATGCGGTTACAGCATTGCGCGTGGCAACAACTGGTGTTGTTCTGAACCTCGGAGAAGTGGTTAAGTCAGGTCCAGCTCAGGAAATTTCATCAGATGAGGAACTTCGACATGCATACCTGGGGTACTGAGTCATGACAAATTTTGTTGACTACCTACTCGGTGGATTCAGTAACGGCGCCGTCATTGCGCTGATGGCTTTGGCCATTGTGTTGGTCTGGCGCTCAACCCGCATGGTGAACTTTGCCCAGGTGGGTCAGGCGATGTTCACGACCTATGTCGCGTTGACTATCCAGCAATCAACTGGTTCATGGATCCTTGCACTTGTTGTCGCGATGGCTGCTGGACTAGTGCTCGGCATCGTTGTTTTCTTCTTAGTTATACGACCCGTTAAGAACAGCGATTCAACTGGCGCGATCATTGCGACTTTTGGTGTCTTGATTGCGCTGCAAGCTGGCGCGGGCATGATTTGGGGCGGTGATCCGCAGGGATTCCTCACCCCCGTAGATAACAGCGGTATTGAATTTGCGGGACGCATCTGGCCAATATCGCTCTATGACGTTCTGGTCTTGGTGGTCACAGCCGCACTCGTTATCGGGTTGACCCTCCTGTTCACCAAAACCAATCTCGGACTGTCCATGCGTGCCGCAGCATTCAATCCAGAGGTCGCTCGGCTCTCCGGCGTGCGAGTCAATCGCATGCTCATCACGGGCTGGGCCATCGCGGGTGCAACAGGCGCAGTGGGCGGCGTACTGATTGCCCCCGTTTCCACTATTTCTCCCAACAGCTTTGACATTCTTCTGGTGTTCGCATTCACTGCAGCCGTCATCGGCGGTTTGGACAGCCTTATTGG
The DNA here is from genome assembly GCA_017857175.1 of Candidatus Nanopelagicales bacterium. GTDB lineage: Bacteria > Actinomycetota > Actinomycetes > S36-B12 > S36-B12 > UBA4592. The sequence continues at coordinate 6,865 of JAFMDS010000062.1, forward strand.
CGCGGTGACCTTCGGTATTGGCACGGGGCTCGTGATCTCACTCGTCTCCGGTTACAGCGACTCGGGCAATGCGCCGATCGTGGCATTGATTTTGTTGGCGCTGAACCTGCTCCTCAAACCTGATGGAGTGTTCGGTCATCACGGAGCGAGGTCAGTGTGAAGACTTTGCGCTCATTCCCGGGAAACAGGATTATTTGGCACGCCATCATTGTCGGTGTTGTCTGGTTGTTGCTACTCCTGCTAAATAACAACATTGATCCGCTCTACAGCTCTTATCTTGCCTTGGTGGCCATGTATGCCACCGCAATGTTTGGCATGACCATTCTGGTTGGGCTCTCAGGTCAGGTATCGCTTGGTAATGGCGCGCTCATGGCCGTGGGTGGGTACGTTTTTGCACTGACATCCATGAATTGGCAGACAGTTCCCTTCTTTGGGTGG
>JAFMDS010000063.1 GCA_017857175.1 Candidatus Nanopelagicales bacterium
AGTCCCGCCGGCCGTCACAACAACGTGTCGACCCGAAAGCAGACCGGCCGTTCCATTGAGTAGAGCGGTTGCTGCATCGAAAATACTAATCGGGGAGGGTAGCCTCCCGACACCTGAATCCTTGCCCGTCAGGCGACCCGAATCTGGCTCGAGCACAAAATTTCCACGGGAACGCAAAAGTGCAACATTGTGAGCGGTCGCGGGATGCTCCCACATTTGAGTGTGCATTGCGGGAGCGATGAGTACGGGTGCCGTTGCGCTGAGAAGAGTGTTGCCCAAAAGGTCGCTGGCCACACCGTGAGTGGCCCGAGCCAAGAAGTCTGCCGTTGCGGGGGCAATGATTATCAGGTCGGCACTCGCGCCGATGTCAATGTGGGCGACTCGATCGACTCCATCCCACACAGAAGTGGACACAGGCTTACCTGAAAGTGCCTCAAAGGTGGCCGACCCGACAAAGCGCAGAGCATTCTCCGTGGGAACGACTGTGACGTCATGCCCCGCTTCGGTGAGGAGGCGCAGTAACTCAACAGATTTGTAGGCGGCTATTCCGCCGCACACCCCGAGAACGACCCGAGGCAATTTAGTCCTCGACTACCTCGATGGTGAGCCCGTTGTCGGTGCTGCCTGAGGCAACGGGTGAATCCAATTCAATGGGTTCTGAGGTGAGTAGTCCTGCATCAATTTCACGAAGGGCAATCGATAGAGGCTTTTCCTGTGCATGGGTTTCAACCAGCGGACCGATGTATTCGAGCAGACCTTCACCCAGCTGGGCGTAATAGGCATTGATCTGTCGAGCGCGCTTGGCCGCGTAACTCACCAATGAATACTTGGAATCCGTTTTGGTCAGGAGATCATCGATCGAAGGATGGGTGATGCCTTCAGGGCGTACGCTCATGGATCCTCATTTCACAACTTCAAGTCTCTGGGTCATATCAACGGTCATGTGACATGCTCACCCCGAGAACTCGGGGCCAGCCACCAATGCTATCAAGTCCTCCGCACAGGACCGCACAGTGGCATTCGTCACCACAGCATCAAACTCCGCCGCCGCCGCCATTTCCGATGCCGCGATCTCAAGTCGCCGATCTAGCGAATCAGGCGCTTCAGTGCCTCGTCCCCGCAGGCGCTCCTCTAGGACCTCCCAACTTGGTGGTTGAATGAAGGCCAATATTGCATCGGGAGCACTCAAACGAACCTGCCGTGCGCCTTGAACCTCGATCTCAAGAATCACCGGTTGCCCATTGATCCGATGTTCATTCACAGGAGCGAGCGGCGTTCCATATCGATTGCCTGCATAGGTCGCCCATTCCAACAGCCCACCAGACTCAATGAGTGCGTCGAATTGTGAATCGGACACAAAAAAATAATCATGAGCATCCACTTCACCATCGCGAGGCGCTCGGGTTGTCGCAGAAACAGAGAGCCATGCGTTAGGGAGCAGGGTGAGAACTTCACGGACCACAGTACTTTTACCAACACCCGATGGTCCTGAAACTACAAGTAACGGGGCTTTACTCATTGCACGCCAGACTGATGCGATAGGGCACTAGTTGCAGCATTCACTTCTGCCGCAATGTCTTCAGCAGCCTTAGACATGTCAACCGCACCTGTAATGGGACGACCAATAACGAGAAGGTCCGCACCTGAAGAAATGGCCTGATGAGGCGTTGCGACCCGCTTTTGATCGTGTGCGCTGGCACCACCTGGCCGCACACCGGGCGTGATGAGAACGACGTCTGAAGGGACTATCCCCCGCACTGCCTCAACCTCCTGCGGCGAGCAAACGAGCGCTCGCGCACCAGCCGCTACCGCGTTTGCGGCCAAAAGGAGAACAGTCTCCTGTGCAGGCGTACCGATTCCCATGCGCTCCAACTCTTGGTCATCCAAGCTGGTCAAAATGGTGACTGCGGTTATTCGCGTATCAGGTAGTGCTAGGGCAGCCGCTTCGATCATGGATGCTCCACCGGAGGCGTGGACCGTGAGGTACGTCGGCTGGAATACGGCCAATGTGGACGCAGCTCCTGACACAGTGTTCGGAATATCGTGCAACTTGAGGTCCAGAAAGAGGTCGCACCCACTCTCCGAAACAACCTCAACAGCGAGCGGCCCGTCCCGATAAAAAGTCTCAAGACCAACTTTTACTGTCGATACAAATGGGGAGACTGCGTTCACCCATGATTTCATTTCACTGAGATTGCGTGCGTCAAGAGCGACTGCTATGGGAGCTTTTGTCATCGGTGTACTTGTCCTTTCGCGTATCCGCTCTGACGAGTTGGATCCAGTGATCACTCGGTGATGAAATCCCAGTCATCTGCGAAAGTTTCCTGGGCAGGATTTGGCACTAGATCCACAGTGCGGTGAGCGTATGACACGGCGTCGGAGAATTTGGGGAAACCCCGCTGGCCAAGCTCATGTGCGAGTTCTCGTTGGATCCGAATCGGCGCAGATGGATCATTGAAAATCGATGTGCCGACCGAAACTGCATTTGCCCCCGCCAAAATGAACTCTAATGCGTCATGTCCAGATCGAATTCCACCCATACCAATAATTGGTACTTCGGGCATTGCCTGCCTGATCTGCCAAACACAGCGAACTGCAACGGGGCGAATAGCAGGACCGGAGAGCCCTCCTGTGACACCGGCCAACGCAGGGCGCATGGTGGTTGTGTTCATAACCATGCCAAGTAACGTGTTGATTACTGACACACCGGTTGCACCGGCGGAAACAACAGATCGAGCAATTTCAACTATGTCTGTGACATCAGGTGAGAGCTTGGCAAAAATCGGCATCTTGCTGTCGCTGTTGCGGCGAACCGCTTGCACTACATTGGCAGCCGAATCACTCCTGCATGCAAATACTTGGCCTCTGTCTGCGACGTTCGGGCACGAAATATTCACCTCAATAGCGTCCACACCACCTGCCACCCGTAACTTTGCTGCGACTTTGCCAAATTCCTCGGCCGTCCCACCTGCTATCGAAACAATCGTGCGTACTCCACGGGCATTGAGCCAGGCCAAATCCTGCTCAATAAAGTTGTCAACCCCCGGACCTTGGAGTCCAATTGAGTTCAACATTCCACTGGGTGTCTCAGCCATTCGCGGTGTAGCACGCCCAGCACGCGGCGCCAGCATGATGCTCTTCGTCACGATTGCGCCCAACTCAGCAATGTTGAAATAGTTATCCAGTTCCCGTCCTGCGGCGGCGCACCCGGATGCCGTAAGCACGGGGCTCGAAAGATTCAACCCTCCAAGGTTGGTTGACATGTCGAGCCAACTTTGCGGGGTCACAATGGACCCTCGGCTCCCCGCAGATTCTGGGACCTGCGACCCTTGGGAGGACACTCCTTGAGTGGAATTTCCTTGAGTGGAGATGATGGCTCTGGTCATCAGATACCTGCTGCCTCGGGTGCACCGAATGTATCGGAGGGCACTGTTCCGATATCAGACCAACGAACTCGATCTCCCCTGAAAATCGGTCCTTCGACGCAGGAGCGCACCATCCGAGTTATTGAGTCATCGCCCACTACGGGGAGTACACATGTCATGCACACACCGATGCCGCAAGCCATCGATTCCTCAACTGAACATTGACTGAAAATTTTTCTTGTCGTTGCGATTTCCGCCACCCGTGCCAGCATTGGCATGGGACCGCAGGCATAAATGATGTCAGTGCCCCCTGCGTCAATGATTGAGTCAAGGACGTCAGTGACACGACCTTTGATACCAGAGCTACCGTCATCGGTTGTAACGGTCAACGAGCTGGAGACTCTCTTCAGATCCAAGCCACCAAAGAGTTTGTCGTCACTCGACGCTCCAATGATCGAGTCGACGCGGCATCCGCGTTCTCGCAACTTTTCTGCCAAAAGAAAAAGTGGGGCTGATCCATAACCACCCCCAATAAGTGCACAGGAAACCGCCTGAGTCGGGAGGGTGAACGGCTTGCCCAATGGACCAACAAGACTGACTTGGTCATGTCGCTTGCGACTTGCCAGCCACGTGGTCCCTTTACCGACTGGGGAAACCACAAGATCTAGCGATCCACCATAAACGCCACGCGATTGAACACGGTGTATCGCAAAGGATCGACGGAGCACCATGCTGGTTTCCTCGCCTCCCATACCGACCGTGACAAACTGCCCAGGTTGCGCGAATTCAGCGATACCAGGTGCAGTGATTGACAAGATGAAATAGGAACCGGATCGATTGATATCTAAAATTTCACCCATTACCTGGATGGGTTTTGATTGCCCGGAACCGCTGCCACTCGCATTGGTACTCATGGTGCCCACGGTACTCATTGCACACCTTCCCGATCCAAGGACCTCAACTTGTTCAGATTACTCGAATGCTCCTGTATTGACAGCACAGATGCTTCCTCATTGATGAGTGACTCAATGCCCTGAACGGCTGCTCCGAGACCTTGCACAGTCGTAATACACGCGACACCCTTGGATACGGCCGCAGTTCGAATTTCATAGCCATCTTTTCTGGGACCAACCCCGTAAGGAGTATTTATGACTAGGTCGATATCGCCAGCCATAATGGCATCAACGGTTGTCCGTTGCCCTTCACTGCCGCGACCCTCGAACTGTTTGCGAATAACCTCCGCTTGAACACCATTGCGTCGCAGAACGTCAGCCGTACCAACCGTTGCAAGAATGGTGAATCCCAGATCAGCCAACTTCTTGACCGGGAATATTGCAGAACGTTTATCACGATTTGCCAATGACACGAAGACCGTGCCAGAAGTGGGTAAACCACCATTGAACGCGGCCACCTGCGATTTTGCAAATGCGACTCCGAAGTTCTGGTCTATTCCCATAACCTCGCCCGTCGATTTCATCTCCGGACCGAGCACGGTGTCCACACCATGGAAACGACCAAACGGCAAGACCGCTTCCTTGACCGCCACTGCACACCCTTGAGGTAACGAACCTCCATCACCAGCGGCAGGCAACATTCCACTCGTTCGCAGTTGCGCAATAGTTTCACCCATCATGACGCGCGCGGCTGCCTTGGCAACTGCCACCCCTGTTGCCTTAGACACAAAGGGAACTGTGCGCGAGGCGCGAGGGTTGGCTTCCAAGACATAAAGAACATCACTCACCAAAGCGAATTGGACGTTAATGAGCCCACGCACGCCAACACCCTTGGCCAACTCCAATGTGGACTGACGAATTCTTTGAATATCTTCTGCCCCCAAAGTAATGGGAGGGAGGACACACGCGGAGTCACCTGAATGAATACCAGCTTCTTCTATGTGTTCCATGACACCCGCTAGATAAAGTTCAACTCCATCGAAAATCGCATCAACATCGATCTCAATGGCATCATCCAAAAATCGATCCACCAGAACCGGATGTTCCGGATTGAGTTCCGTAGCTCGCTCTAGATAGCTCTTGAGCATGTCCTCGGAGTAAACAATTTCCATACCTCGGCCTCCAAGAACGTAGCTGGGCCTGACAAGTACGGGATATCCAATTCGCGTGGCAATGTCTCTGGCTTGTTCGAACGACTTCGCAGTCCCATGCGCAGGTGCGGGAACCCCTGCCCTGTCAAGAACCTTGGAAAATGCCTCTCTGTCTTCAGCGGCATGAATCGCCTCAGGTGGTGTTCCGACAATTGGCACGCCTGCGTCCGCGAGACCCTGGGCCAGCCCCAACGGAGTTTGACCACCCAATTGCACGATAACCCCCGCTAGTTCACCTAGCGAGCTCTCGACCTCAACGATCTCCATGACATCCTCGAAAGTCAGAGGCTCAAAATAGAGCCTGTCGGAGGTGTCGTAATCCGTTGACACGGTTTCGGGATTGCAATTAACCATAATGGTTTCGAAACCTGCATCGCGCAGAGTCATGGCAGCATGTACACAGGAATAGTCAAACTCGATTCCCTGACCAATTCGGTTGGGTCCAGATCCGAGAATGATTACTTTTTTGCGATCAGTGGGCGCGGCCTCTGATTCACTGTCGTAAGTGGAATAGTGATAGGGCGTTTTAGCTTCAAATTCCGCGGCACAGGTGTCTACTGTTTTGAATACCGGTGAGACGCCGAGTCGTTTACGCGTTGATCTAATTTCGCTCTCAGGGACACCCCGCAATTGCGCAATCTGCCAATCACTGAATCCAAGCGACTTGGCTGAAAAGAGCAGCTCCGCCGTTAATGATTGCGCTGAACTCAGATCGTCGGCTGCCTCATTGATGCGTTCAATTTGATCAAGGAACCAAGGATCAATGTTCGTGGCCTCATGGACCTCACTATTGGAAGCACCAAGCCAGAGTGCCCTCTGGACAAGACTTAATCGACCATCGTGTGGAATTTTCATGCGCTCGATGAGACCTGATAACTCGTCAATCGAAGCAGGCTGACCCCAACTGAAAATCGCAGATTTTTGTTCAACTGAACGCAAAGCCTTTTGGAGCGCTTCAGGAAAATTGCGCCCAATTGCCATGGCTTCACCGACACTTTTCATTGTCGTGGTGAGAGTAGTGTCAGCTCCTGGGAATTTCTCGAACGCAAAGCGCGGGACTTTAACCACGATGTAGTCGAGAGTCGGCTCAAAGGACGCTGGAGTTTCACGGGTGATGTCATTTGTGATTTCGTCGAGTGAGTAGCCGATTGCAAGTCGTGCTGCAATCTTGGCAATGGGGAAACCAGTGGCCTTCGAAGCCAGCGCCGATGAACGAGAAACTCTCGGATTCATTTCAATGACAATCAGACGACCATCGTCAGGATTAATCGCAAATTGAATATTGCAGCCGCCCGTGTCGACACCAACTTCACGGATGATCGCAATCCCCACGTCGCGGAGATTTTGAAATTCCCTGTCAGTCAGCGTCAGAGCGGGTGCGACAGTGATTGAGTCTCCTGTGTGAACCCCCATGGGATCCACATTCTCAATCGAGCACACCACCACAACGTTGTCTTTGTGATCACGCATTAATTCGAGTTCATACTCTTTCCAGCCAATGATGGATTCCTCGAGAAGAATTTCAGCGGTGGGGCTAGCTT
>JAFMDS010000023.1 GCA_017857175.1 Candidatus Nanopelagicales bacterium
TGCGGTCGTCATGCTGCTCGATTGAGCGGCTCTCGTGTGACCCACGCTAAAACGCAATCACATGCGGTGGCATACGCGGAGGTCATGGACGGGAACTCCCCTTCGTCTGCTCGAGTCCCCATTGAAGGAATGAAGGGGACCTCGCACAGGTCGCTCACGCCCAATGCATGGGCGATATCCAAGGCGCCGACACCTTTATGGTCTGAGGTAACAATGAATTGGGGGTTGCCATTCGCCGTTCGAATCCACTCACGCGCACGAGCACTTGCCGCGACAGCACGAACATGATTGCGGACCGAGATGACAGTCAGGGCCGCCTGATCGACCACTAATTCGACTACTGGTGTTTTAGCTCGCGGAAGATCAACGATCACTAGGTCAAATGCCCTACGACCAGCTTCGATTACTGCACCCAAGAGTTCACAATCAGAATCCTCCACGCGCGATCGACCATGTGAGAGAAATGCAATCCCTTGAAATCGGGGCAGTGCTGATTTCAAAGTGTCCGCAGCGATCCGCCCTGTACCCGGATCGATGTCGCACCAACGAGCTCCAGCTATCTCCTCGGAACCCAACGTCAGATCAATGCCCGCGCCCAAAGGATCCGCATCAATAAGAAGAACGGACTCGCCTTTACTCGCCGCACGCAACCCTAGGTTTACCGCAAAAGTCGAACTTCCTGCCCCTCCAGAGCCTGGCATGACCGCAATGACATTCCCCGCGCCAACTTCAATGGGTGCGACTTCAGATAACTTCTGGTTAATCCAAAACTGCGCGGAAGGAAGACCAACAACGTTCTCGGCGCTGAGTGAAACTGCGCATTTCCACAGACCGCGCTCCCATTCACTTACCTCGGGGCTTGCCTCTCGGTCGCCATGGATGATGGCTACGCCATCGCGCCAAGGCAAGCCTGCATCGGCACATTCGCCTGCAAGATCATCTCCCACCAAAACATAAGTTGCTGAGGACCAATGGCGGTGACCACGCAATGGATTGTCTTCAACGACAACGTCGATTCCCATTGCCTGCGTCAGGCGCGCCACTTCTAGGACCAGCGTCGAGTCTTGGGTTAACAACAACACACTATTGGTTGAATTAGTCATGGCTTAAGCAAAAGGTATTCGGACACTGACTGATAAGACCCAGTTTCAACCTGTGGAAAACCATATCCATGGGCTACCGTTGACTTATGGCAATAGCTGCATTCTTCGATCTGGACAAGACCATTTTGGCCAAGTCCAGTTCATTCGTATTTGCAAAACCCTTTTACAAGGAGGGACTCATTGGTCGAACCGACGTTGTGCGCAGTGCCTACGCCCAGTTCATGTTTATCGCCTCCGGTGCAGACCATGACCAAATGGAAACCATGCGAAAGTACATGTCTGAACTTGTCACGGGATGGGAAGTAGCAAAAGTTCAAACGATCGTCAGTGAAACTCTTGACACAATCGTTGACCCGTTGGTCTACCAAGAAGCTGTTGATCTAATCGCCCACCACAAATCGTTGGGTCACCATGTCATCGTCATTTCATCCTCGGGGACAGACGTCGTCGAACCCATCGCTGCTCGACTTGGTGCCGACATTGCCATTGGGACGCAAGTCGAAATTGTCGATGGAAAATACACGGGTGACATAACTTTCTATGCCTATGGTGAAGGCAAAGCCGAAGCAATGCGCGACCTTGCCCACGAACATGACTTTGACTTGAGCAATTGCTACGCATACTCAGATTCGCACACCGATGTTCCCATGCTTTATGCCGTTGGCCATCCCTCTGCCGTTAATCCTGACAGTGAACTGCGTGAAATTGCGAACCTTAATAACTGGCCCATTCTTGATTTTGAAAAACCCGTTTCCATGAAAGTGAAAATTGAGCGCCGACAAGCAGTAGCAGCCGGTGCCAGTGTTGCTATCGGAGCTGTTGCGTTGGGCGTGACCTGGTACGCAAAGCGCCGAAACTCTCTCCGCGCCTGAAAAAATCCGTGTTAATCAGGGACCACAACGGCACGAGCCCCAAGCCCCAAGCAGGTCGCAAACCAGTTGAAGTAGTTGGTAACACCGTCAATCGTGCCTTGCGAGTAATCACGTATTGCAGTGACATAGGCCGTTCTCCCCGTTTCAAACATTCCATTTTCCGGAATCGAAAAATTTGATGGATCATTGCCGCGAGCCGCAAGTACCGTCCGCACCAATGACCGAGCAACCAGACCTGAACCCCAGGTGAATGGACGCATGCTCATGATTTCCGCATGCACAAATCCAGCCTCGATGATTGCTGGAGCTTTTGCTGTTGCAACCGAGCGAGTCATGCTCAAGAGCCTGCTGGGTATATCCCCCGAAAACGGAAGTTGACCAATATGAAGCGGGTCATCTGCTGAATCACCCGCGCGCGGACGCGCAAGCTCATCCTCTGCAACAAAATCCTTTGCCACCAAGAGGTGCAGTGAGGTTATGGCCTGAAGCGGCGTTCGAGTCCACGTGTCAGCAAATGTCGGCGCATGTGAGGTGGCGGCCAGGGCGGCCGTGAGCACGCGACCCATAGGCGAATTTTCGACTCCTGCGAGATCGGCACCCTCCAGTGCGGCTGAGTCCATACCCCCTCTTGCGACGGATGCTTTGGCTACTTCAGCCGCTGCCGCACGGATGTCCCTGCGCCATAGCAATGAGTCGATATCAGCGCGGGCTGCCTGGGTGATCGCGGAAATAGGTTCAATTTCAACAATCTGTTCAAGGGAAGTCACGCTCACATGCACAAAGGTAACGGTTTAACCCACATGTGCGGCCTTGGGATATTAAATTGTTCCTATGACTTCAGTGAATGAAAAGGATGCGACCCTTTCCAATCTTTTGCACGAGGATCGAAAGTTCCCGCCGAGCCCTGAGTTTGCTGCGCAAGCCAATGGTAAAGCGGACCTGTACACACAAGCACAGGACGACCGTCTAGGTTTTTGGGCCCAGCAGGCGAAAAATCTTGACTGGGAAACAGATTTCACCGAAGTCCTTGATTGGTCCAATGCGCCATTTGCTCAATGGTTCGTAGGGGGCACACTCAATGTCGCCTACAACTGTGTTGATCGACACGTTGAAGCCGGCTACGGCGATCAGGTAGCTATTCGATTTGAAGGTGAACCTGGTGATCAGCGCAATGTCACCTATCAAGACTTGATGAATGAAGTCAGCCAAGCGGCAAATGCACTCGAAGCACTCGGTATCAAGGCCGGTGATCGCGTCGCCATTTACATGCCGATGATCCCTGAGGCTGTTGTTGCGATGTTGGCATGTGCCCGCGTTGGGGCACCCCATTCAGTTGTCTTCGCTGGATTCAGTGCCGAAGCGCTACGTAGTCGAATCGAAGATGCTGACGCAAAGCTCGTTATTACGGCCGATGGTCAAAATCGCCGGGGTTCGGTCATGTCGCTCAAGCCTGCCGTTGACGAAGCCGTCGCGGCAAGCCCAAGCATTGAAAATGTATTGGTTGTTAAGCGAACCGGACATGAAGTCGCCTGGGGTGACAAAGATATGTGGTGGCATGACTTCGTTGGCCAACAATCAACTGAACACACGCCGGTCGCTTTTGATTCTGAGCATCCACTTTTCATTCTTTACACATCGGGCACCACGGGTAAACCAAAGGGAATCTTGCACACAACCGGTGGTTATCTCACCCAAGCTACCTATACACACAAGATGGTTTTCGATCTCAAACCTGACACAGATGTTTACTGGTGCACGGCCGACATTGGCTGGGTGACCGGTCACTCCTACATTGTTTATGGCCCACTCGCCAACAGAGTCACGCAAGTTATCTATGAAGGCACACCGGACTCCCCCGCGAAGGATCGTTGGTGGGACATCATTGAGCGTCACGGTGTCACGCTCCTCTACACAGCACCCACCGCAATTCGCACATTCATGAAATGGGGTGATGAGCTACCTCAGTCACATGATCTTTCCTCTCTCCGGTTGCTCGGATCAGTTGGTGAACCCATCAACCCCGAAGCGTGGATGTGGTACCGCGATGTCATCGGTGGCAACAACTGCCCGATTATTGACACCTGGTGGCAAACTGAAACTGGTGCAATGATGATTTCGCCACTACCCGGTGTAACCGCAACCAAGCCAGGTTCAGCCATGGGTGCGCTGCCTGGAATTGGAATTGCCGTGGTCAACGATGCAGGCGAACCACTAGGTAATGGCAGCGGCGGATTCCTCGTTTTGACCGAGCCTTGGCCGGCAATGCTGCGCGGCATATGGGGTGACAATCAGCGCTTTGTTGACACGTACTGGTCACGTTGGCCGCAGTACTACTTTGCCGGTGATGGTGCCAAGCTTGATGAGGATGGCGCGATCTGGCTGCTTGGGCGAGTTGACGACGTCATGAACGTTTCTGGCCACCGGATCTCCACCACTGAAGTGGAATCTGCGCTGGTATCCCATCCCTCGGTTGCAGAAGCAGCTGTGGTTGGTGCAAGCGATGAAACAACAGGCCAAGGAATTGTTGCCTTCGTGATCCTTCGAGGCGGTCATTCTGAAGATGCAAGCGCTGAAGACTACATTCAAGAATTGCGCAATCACGTGGCTAAGGAAATCGGACCGATTGCTAAACCACGTCAAATTCTGATCGTTCCCGAACTCCCCAAGACACGATCGGGCAAAATCCTTCGTCGGCTCCTGCAAGATGTCGCGGAAAACCGCTCAGTTGGTGACTCCACAACTCTGGCCGACCCAACAGTGATGAACCTGATCAGCGCTGGTCTCGCAGCGGCGCCTTCTGATGACTAGGCATCGGGGTGAGCATGACTAGGCATCGAGGTGAGCACGACTAGGCATCGGGGTGAGCACGACTACTCACCGCTAGAGGCATTCGGGCTAAATAGGTAGGCTGTCATTGTGGGAAACAATGAAATTCTGAGCCGTCCATCACTTGGCGAGCGAGGTTGGCTTCTCAGCCAAATTCGCGATGAAACCGTTGGTGGAGCGATCTTGCTCCTTGCCGCGACCGTGGCACTGATTTGGTCGAACTCCCCTTGGGGTGACAGTTACACCGCGATGGTGAAGTTTGAAGTAGGACCTGAGGCACTTGGCTTACACCTCCCACTCGGAATTTGGGCCGCGGATGCTCTACTCGCGATCTTCTTCTTCGTCGTTGGCCTTGAACTCAAGCATGAATTGGTTTTGGGCTCACTTTCTAAACCGGCTCAAGCAATTGTTCCCGCCGCGGCGGCTTTGGGTGGCATGGTTGTTCCCGCTCTCATTTTTGTCGCCGTCAACGCGAGCATGGCAGAAGGTTCACTCCGTGGTTGGGGAATCCCTATGGCCACCGATATTGCCTTCGCTCTAGCGGTCCTCGCCGTATTTGGTCGCAAACTTCCCGTGGCACTTCGAGCTTTCTTGTTAACACTTGCCGTTGTCGATGACTTGGGTGCTATCACCGTCATTGCAATTTTTTATTCCGAAAAATTCTCCCTTGTTTGGTTCATCGCATTCATTGGGACACTAGTGGCGTACTGGTTGCTCCAGAAATATCGTGTTACCAGGCCCGTTCTCTACATTCCTTTGGTTCTGATCGGGTGGTACTTCTGTTACAAGAGTGGGGTACACGCAACCGTTGCCGGCGTGGGCTTCGGCTTCCTCACTCGCGTTCGCACCGATCCTGGCGAGGAAAAGGCCCCCGCGGACCGACTCATTCACACTATTCACCCCATCAGCGCCGGAATCGCCGTGCCCGTTTTTGCCCTGATGGCGGCAGGAGTGGATCTCCGGAGTATCGGATTCATGGATGCCATGGGTTCGCCCGTTGCCATCGGGGTAGTTCTTGGACTTGTCGTGGGAAAGCCCGTTGGAGTCCTCGCCATGGCATGGTTCATGGCCAGATTTACCAGAGCGACTCTCAGTCCCGGTATTGCCTGGAGAGATATTTTTGCCATAGGTCTGCTCGCCGGCGTGGGATTCACGGTTGCGCTTCTCATTACCGAATTGGGCTATAAGGACAATATCCTGTTGTTGGATTCAGCCAAGATTGCAGTGCTCGTTGCCTCAGTGCTTGCGGCCGCCGTCGCTGGCCTCGCATTGCTGTCTCGAGGACGGCACTACGCCGCACTCGCTGAAGTCGAGGAGGCAGATGCCGACATGGATGGCATCCCTGACGTTTATCAGCAGGGGGAAGGCGCCCCCACGGGGTAATACGGGTAGCCTCAGCAGTTGGAGGGAGCACAATGTCCACGAGAACAAAGCAGCCAAGCCTGAAGGAACTCATCAGTAACACGATTTCCGATGGCAAGAAGTTGCTCACGGCCCAGGTCAATCTGACCACTACAGAGGTTCAGCAAGCCGGCAAGGCCATCGGGGCAATCTCGGTACTAGCGATCATTGCAATTTTGCTGCTCTCCCTTGGTGGACTTTTCCTACTCATCGCGCTGGCTTATGTACTAGTTGCCATCGGCCTTCCCATCTGGGCGGGATTTCTCATTGTGGCTGGTGTTTTAGTTCTCATCGCGGGGATCCTCGGCGCTGTTGCTTACAGCAAGTCCAAGTCCCTTGAAGGACCATCTGTTGCTGCCAAAGAATGGCAGAAAACATCTGATTCAATTGCTCAAATAACTAACCGTTCGGTGTAGTGCGCCACTTTGATTACATCTGATCAAGTAATTCATCACCCCGGCCCCTGGTCACATCGAAATATCGCCGCGAATGGCAGCAGATTTCACATTGTTGAGGCAGGTAACGGACCGATGGTTCTTTTGCTTCACGGGTTTCCCATGTTTTGGTGGACCTGGCGAGAGCACATCGCTCCACTTGCCAGCGCGGGATTTCATGTCGTCGCCATGGACGTACGCGGTTACGGAGGATCAGATCACCCACCTGCCGGTTACGACCCAACGACTCTTGCACGCGATGCACTTGGCATCATCAGAAGCTTGGGTGAGACAAGTGCAGTTGTCATAGGTCACGGAGTGGGCGGAGTGATCGCTTGGACTCTTGCAGCGCAGTCCCCCGAAAGCGTCTCTGCCCTTGCGGTCGTCTGCTCACCACACCCACGCGTCATGCGCTCGGTACTTGCCCGAAACAATGATCAGAAGGCCGCCTTGTCGTATTTCCTACGCATGCAATTGCCTTTCGCCCCAGAGCGTTACTACGGCGGACACAATGCCCGGCATGTTGGTGACTTCCTTGAGCGCTATTCACATGATCGATCATGGCTATCTGAATCAGTTCGAGAAAATTTTCAAGCGGCGTATCGAGCCTGGCCAACAGCACACACCGCAATAGAGTTTCACCGGTGGGCGATTCGGAGCATCTATCGAACTGACGGCCGAAAGTATCAAGAATCAATATCGCAACCGGTGAAATGCTCGGTGCTTGAAATCATTGGAGAAAAGGACCCGATGATTTTGGCCGAATATGCCGATAGTTCAGAGTACGTTGACGGGACGCATCAGCGAATACTCATGCCCACGGGACATTACCCGCACGAGGAAAATCCACAAGCGTTCCAAGATCTTCTTCTCACGTGGCTCAACAAGATTTAACACAGTGAACCCTGCAAACGGTGCTCGCGACAGACTTGGCCGACCTCTTCGCGGTGATACCGGTGAAGCTTTTCCACAGGTGCCCGAACAGCCCGAAATCTCAGACTTTGAGGCGTGGAAACAAGCCATGGAATATCTCAATCAAGACTTGCCGTTTCACGTTCATGAAGTGTGTGAACAAAGATGGCGATGTGCACCCAATGAAAGCAAAGGCGCCTGGCGCGCGCTCGCCCAATGGGGAGCAGCACTCACGCATGCAGCTCGCGGCAACCAAGCAGGAGCAAGAGCACTTGGTCAGCGTGCATCAGAGAACTTAGCTCACGCTAAAAATATCCCGGCAACAATTGATCTGGACCTCGTGAGAATGAGCCTTGCACAGTTGTCAGCGTAGTTGGCAACTCCCAGTGGATGCTGGACCATCACTGAGTTTCCAATTCGCGGCGAACTCAATGGCATCGCTTAATTCTGAATTTGTCAGCGCGTAACCTACTTCAGAGTCTTCACTCGCACCAAAAACAATGCCCAAAACTCGTCCTTCCTGGTCGAGTAATGGTCCTCCGCTGTTTCCTGGGAGCACTTGCGACTTCAAGCTATACACCTCACGAGTGACCCCCAAGTCACCATAAATGTTTTCGCCCCGAGCAGAGAGGATTCCACCCACCCGCGCTGGTGTTACCTTGAGCGGCCCGCCTTCAGGGAATCCAGCAACAACTACTTCATTGCCCTTTTTTGCATCTTTGCGGGCAAAGAGTGCGGGTCGGGTATCAATCGCATCCGTGACGATCACCGCAATGTCTTTTTCAGGATCAAAGTAAATAACTTCACCGCTCAATGATTGTTGTACCCCTGCGAGACGGACCTGCAAATCAACAACGCCCGCCACAACATGAGCGTTAGTCACAACTGTCGACTCACTGATGTAGACACCCGAACCTGTCACCACCTGACCACATGCCTCTGCGTCCCCCGTAATCCGAGCGGTGAAATTTTGCACAAATTCGACAGTCTCATCGGTCGGAATAACAGTTGGCTCATCAATGTCCTGTAATTGATTTTGACCGAGGCCAATGACAATGCGCGGGATTCCAGCCTGACCCACCAAACTACTAATGTTGGAAAACATCGACTGCGCTGCATCAGGCACCAATGAATCCATCATGGTGAGCACCCTGGAGTTTGAGACTTGCTGCGTCAGTGAACCGCTGGGGATAAAAGCTAGGACGCTTGCAATAACCCAGCCCATAAGTGCGAATGCAAGTACGTTGAGTGCCGCTCCCGCAAAGTTGTCAACAAATCGAACAGGGCGCCAAGTTATGTGATTACGCAGCTTTCGCCCAACGATTGAGAATAGAAATTGCCCCAGGATCGCGCTGACGATCACCGCAATTACAAGAACAGCGATTCGAGTAGTTCCATCGGGCAGCAGGCCGCCAGCAAATACTGGGATCCAGATGAGCGCGGCAATACCTCCGAGAAAGAAACCGGCAAAACTAAAAACTCCTGAAACGAATCCGTTACGCCACCCGGCCCAGGCGAAAACTGCCAGAGCCCCGAGAAGGATGAAATCAATCGTTGCTAGGTCACTCACGAGTGAGTCCGCCTTGGATCTTCACTCGCTCTCGTACTCACGGGAACGGGTATGACTCGGGTCTGATCCCATGGCCGCTCCCACCCGGCCAATCTGACCATCGTTGAAATAATCCCAGCAGTAAAACCCCAAACCACAAGGTCGCGGACCTGAAAACCATCACCCACGTACCCCGATGAATGCGACACCCGAACCCTGTTCTCCGGATTCACAAATTCTTCTATTGCGATCCTGTGCACGCTCGCTACTTCTCGCGGATCAACCGGGTACACCTCTGATGGTTGCCGCCACCAACCCAATACGGGGGTCACCACAAAGTCGCTGACGGGAATCCACAGATCAGGCAGTAACCCAAACGGTGTAACACCGCTTGGATCCAATCCGGTTTCTTCCCTAGCTTCTCGCAGCGCAGCGTGCGTTGGGGACAGATCATCGGACTCAATGACGCCGCCTGGGAACGCGGGTTGACCAGAGTGAGTTGTTGAATCATGTGCGCGCTCAATCAGAAGGAGATCTTCTTGATCACCAAACAGCATGAGAACAGCCGAATGACGACCACTACCTTCAGTAGGGATAAATGAGGTCATAGTTTCTACATCGACGGTTTCGGTCGCCCGCACAATTGGTTCAAGCCATTGCGGCAAGCTTCCCACAACAGACTCGTGCACGACCCCACGTCGCGACCAACTCATGCTCGCCCTTGTGTTGTTACCAACTTTTGTGCCACTTCAGGGTCCGTGGGGCCTTCCCCGAAGGAGGGGCACTTGGGTGCAAGAGTGCATGCACCACATGCAGGCTTCTTCGCGTGACAAACGCGACGACCATGCCACAACAGGTAATGGGAGAGCATGGTCCAGTCTTTTGGAGGGAAAAGTTTTTCCACATCGTGCTCTACTTTTACCGGGTCTGTGTTGGTGGTCCAATGAAAACGACGAGCTAATCGACCAAAATGGGTATCAACAGTCAGTCCCGGCTGACCAAATGCGTTCCCCAGGACCACGAAAGCAGTTTTGCGGCCCACGCCGGGAAGTTTGACCAGATCCGCCAGAGAGTCAGGAACTTCTCCTCCGTGGTCTTGGCATAACGCGCTGGCCATTTTTATAATTGCTGAAGCCTTATTGCGATAGAACCCCGTCGGCCGAACCATCTCTTCGAGTTCCTCTTGCGTTGATCCCGCGTAATCCGCAGCCTTCGGGTACCTCTGGAACAGGGCAGGAGTTACCGCATTTACCCGCCGATCCGTGCACTGCGCACTCAAAATAGTTGCAACGAGCAGTTCGAGCGGATTTGTAAAGTCAAGTTCGGGCCCCGCATCGGGATAGGTTTTGGCCAACTCTCGATAGATCCATCGCGCTTGCCGCACCACTCCTGGGTCAATGGCGGCTGAGGGTAAAGATTTCCGAGGCACCCCCCAAGGGTATGTCTCTCACGGAATTTCATCGTCATTAGCCGCCCCGACCTGTCGCCTTCGCGCGGGTTATCGAATAATGTGCTCACGGGTGACTTCGGATACCAAGTATCCAGAAAGGTGGCGTTCTCCATGGACAACGTACTGAGTCGATCACCCCTCTTTGCATCCTTGGATGAAAGCGCAGCCAGCGCCCTGCTATCGACCCTGACTGAGCAAAGTGTCAGCAAAGGTGAGGCCCTCTTCCATGAAGGGGAACCTGGCGACCATCTCTACGTGATCCTCGATGGCAAAGTGAAGCTTGGTCACGCCTCCGTTGATGGCCGCGAATCTCTCATGGCTGTCCTTGGCCCGGGTGAAATGTTCGGGGAGCTCAGTCTCTTCGATCCAGGCCTGCGAACTTCAACAGCTACTGCACTCACGGATGCTCGCGTGTATCGCATGGGCAACGCTCAATTGATGCCGTGGCTGGCGGGTCGGCCCGAAGTTGCCGCAGCGTTGTTACAGGCGCTCGCCCGGCGCCTTCGGCGCACGAATGAGGCCATGGCAGACCTGGTGTTCAGTGATGTTCCAGGTCGAGTTGCCAAGGCACTCATGGAACTGGGTGAAAAATTTGGCACACTCACCAATGCCGGACTACTCGTCACCCATGACATGACCCAAGAGGAATTGGCTCAACTGGTTGGCGCCTCGCGCGAAACCGTAAACAAAGCTTTGGCTGATTTCGCACAGCGCGGCTGGATTCAACTTGAATCACGGCAAGTCCTCATTCTTGACGTTGATCGACTCGGCAAACGCGCCCGCTGATCTAAATATTTTCTTTTAAATACTCAAGTTGCGCGGCAACCGTTAGTTCGGCAGCGGGCAATACCGAAGGGTCAACGTCGCGGTACACATCTGCCGCGATCTGTTCTGGTGTCATTAACCCAGATGCCATCGATGCACGTACCTGCTCCAAACGATTGCGGCGATGCTGTTCATAGAAGTCGATCAGTCCAACAGGTGTCCTGGAAACTGGTCCGTGTCCCGGTAACAGAAGGTCAATGCCTTCGGCTTCGCAATGATCGCGCAGGTAGCGCAAGGAATCAAAGTACTGATCAAGACGTCCGTCGGGATGGGCCACCAAGGTCGTTCCACGACCCAATACGGTGTCGCCACTCAATAAATACTTACCTTCGGGAGTAGCGACCGTGATGCAAATACTGTCGGAACTATGACCCGGAGTGTGATGCATGCGCAACTCAATATCGCCCAAACTCAACCCGTCCACGTCGTGTTTTTCCATAACAGGAACATTTAATTGCTCAGATAGCGCGGGAGCACCTTCAGAGTGATCAATATGTGCGTGAGTGAGAATGATGGCGGAGACGTCACCGTCGATGGCTGCAGCAACTTGCGACAGGTGTCCAGCATGTGCGGGCCCCGGATCGATTACTACATGGGTTGAATCAGGCATGCCGATAACCCAGGTATTCGTACCTTCAAGGGTCCAAGCGGACGGATTGGGAGCCAGCACACATCGCACGCCGGATGCAATCGGACCGCCAAGCCACAATTCTGATTGCGATGTCATGTCACACTCTCACCCGTTGACTCCATGCGACGAGCACCTACATCCGACTGCACCAGGGTCATGGTTCGCGCGTTAAAAAGATCCCAGCGAATCGATGCATCATTCCTTAAGGCTGGCCTCGGGAGCTTCGGGTAAATAGCTCTCCCGCTGACGTCGCGCACTAGGTCATCAATGGAATTCGCTCGCGAAAGTTCAGCCAGAACCATTTGCGTGGGTACTAGCATTTTGAGTGTTCCATTGGCAGAACGCTGCAATCCTGATTGCGGTGTTAACCAAAGCATTTCTTCAGCCTCGGTGGTGCTCAATGTTGCCTCTACCTCTGAATCGACCACGGCAAGGAAGAACTGCACGTCGTACCTGCGTGCCTCTATTTCAGGTGTAATCCAATGATCAAAAAGCATGAGGTGTTCGAGGTCGAGGTTTACTTCCTCACGAACTTCGCGCAGTGCGCACGCAAGACTGGGATCAGGAAACGCGTGGTCCACCGAATCAACTTTGCCACCAGGGAAAACTGCCATGTTTGCGGCAAATTGCATCGTGCTGGCGCGGCGCAACATGACAACTTCAAAATCAGATGAGGAATTCATTGTGGTGGGTCTTGCAATTACCACGGTTGCGGCAGGTTCAGGTTCAGGAACAACCCAACGGCCATCGGCGCACGCTATTGATGCAACTCGCTCGGCAACCGTTAATTCTGGCATTCGTTCCGATGCTACTTAAACTCAACAATCATGTCGATCTCGACGGGCGCATTAAGCGGGAGGGCAGCAACACCTACAGCTGAACGCGAGTGAGCGCCATCAAACGCTTTACCGAGCAAGTTGCTCGCCCCGTTGATCACAGCGGGTTGCCCGTAGAAGTCGGGCATGCTTGAAACAAACCCGGTAACCCGAACAACCTGAACAACGCGATCAAGGTCACCGATCACACTCTTCACCGCTGCAATCGCATTGAGAGCGCAGAGTTCAGCGAGCTTGGTGCCTTCCTCTACGTCAATCTCGCCTCCGAGGCGTCCCGTGGCGGCTAGTGCTCCGGCAACCATCGGGAGCTGGCCCGATGTGAATACATGTGAGCCAGAGATGACGGCGGGAACGTACGCGGCGACGGGGATAGCAACTTCAGGGACCGTGAGGCCAAGTTCAGCAAGGCGCGCTTCAACCTGTGACATGTTTAGGCCTTCGCTCTTTTGAGATAGGCGACCATGTTCTCTGAATTGGGGCCAGGCACCACCTGAACCAGTTCCCAGCCATCTTCTCCCCAGGTATCGAGGATCTGCTTGGTGGCGTGGACGAGCAATGGCACGGTGGCGTATTCCCAGGTAGTCATGACCTGAGCGTAACGGGTGGGTATTCGTTAGGGTGATCGAATGCACTCCAATCAAGATTCGCCCAGTGAGGTCGTCCTCCACGTGGTCTCTGGCAAGGGTGGAACCGGTAAAACCACGGTTGCCGCTGCCCTTGCTATCTCTCTGGCCACCAATGGGCACCGAGTGCTGCTCATGGAGGTTGAAGGTCGCCAGGGCATCGCACAACTCTTCGATGTTGCGCCACTCGCCTATGAAGAGACCAAGGTTGCGGTTGCTCCCGGTGGTGGAGAAGTGTGGGCGCTTGCCGTTGATAGTGAAGATGCACTCTTGGACTACCTCGAAATGTTTTACAAAATGCGTCGGGCGGGATCTGCCCTCGGGAAAATGGGAGCAATCGAATTTGCCACCACGATTGCCCCGGGCTTGAGAGACGTCCTTTTAACGGGCAAGGCCATTGAAGTTGTTAAGCGCAAGGAAAAGAATGCGGCGAATGCCTACGACTTTGTGGTTCTCGATGCACCACCCACCGGTCGCATCACCCGATTCCTCAACGTGAACTCAGAGGTCTCGGGGTTGGCGAAAGTAGGTCCAATTAAGTCACACGCTGATTCAGTCATGAGTGTCATCGCATCCCCACTCACCACAGTTCATCTGGTCACACTTCTCGAGGAAATGCCGGTCCAGGAAACCCTCGACGGCATCGCAGACCTTGAAGCTAATGGTTTACCTGTTGGATCAATCTTTGTTAATCTCATGCGGCCACCCAAACTTGACGCAAATCAGCGAAAGGCTGTTGCCGAGCACAGCTTGAGCACATCAGATATTGAGCGTGGACTTGAAGCCGTTGGTCTCAACTCACCAGAACTCATTGCCTCGCTCGAGCGCGAAGCACTCGATCACACGCAACGGGTGGACCTCGAGGCTCGGGAATTACAACGACTCGAGGATGCCCAGCGAACTATCGTTCGTCTCCCCCTCATCCCTGCTGGCATTGACCTAGGTGCGCTCTATGAGCTCGCGGAGATCATCACAAATTCTGAGGTGACCAAGTGACTTCATTGGATATCGATGCACTCCTTTCCAATACCGACACGGAAATCATTATCTGTACAGGTGCAGGCGGTGTGGGCAAAACAACAACCGCGGCCGCTCTCGGGGTACGGGCGGCGGAACTTGGCCGCAATGTGTGCGTGTTGACAATTGATCCGGCTCGCAGGCTTGCACAGGCCATGGGCCTGACCGAATTGGACAACACCCCTCGCCCCGTCAGCGGTGTGAGCCCTGGATCCTTGAACGCCATGATGCTTGACATGAAACGCACCTTCGATGAAGTCGTGGAGGCACATGCAGATCCGGAGCGGTCAAAACAAATTCTTGAAAACCCGTTCTATCAGGCGTTGTCATCGTCTTTTGCCGGGACGCAGGAATACATGGCCATGGAGAAACTCGGTCAACTTCATCAGGATGACTCGCCGTGGGATCTCATCATTGTTGACACCCCGCCGTCGCGCAGTGCATTGGATTTCCTTGATGCACCCGCGCGTCTCGGATCTTTCCTTGATGGAAGATTCATTCGAATCTTGACGGCACCCGCTCGTGGAGCAGGGAGCGCCATCGGTCGAATCGCGGCACTTGGTTTTGGAATCTTTACCAATGTTTTGAGCAAGATTCTTGGCGCGCAGGTGTTGTCTGACATTGGAACATTTGTCGCAGCAATCGACACCACTTTTGGTGGTTTTCGAGAGCGCGCTGATGCTACCTATGAATTGCTCAAGAAACCCGGTACCGCCTTTATTGTTGTGGCTGCGCCAGAACGCGATGCCCTCCGGGAGGCTTCATTTTTTGTCGAGCGACTGCAGTCAGAATCCATGCCACTTGCGGGGCTAGTTCTTAATCGAGTGCAAGAAGTCGAAGCGGGTAGTGCGACAGAGGAGCAAATTACTGCGGCGGCGCAAAGGCTGCGCGCATCGGGCGAGTTTGAGCTCACAGCTTCATTACTTGAATTACATGCGCAGCGAATGGCCTTAAAGGAGCGCCAAAAGCACCTGGCCGCACGCTTTGAATCAGCTCACCCAACGGTACCAATCATTGCAGTTCCAGCAATGGCAGAGGACATTCACGACTTGGACGGGTTACGACAAATCGGCGCCGAGTTGGCCGATAAAAATAACGACTGGTGAATCCTAAAAGAATTAGTTATGAAGCACGATCTGACGCGGTCAGCAAATTCTGGCGGTCATACTCGTTTTGTGCACTCGATAGGAGTGCCTGCCATGAAGTGACATTCGGGCGGCGGCGTAGCAATGCACGGCGCTCTCGCTCGGTCATGCCGCCCCAGACGCCAAACTCAACCCGATTGTCGAGTGCATCAGCGAGGCATTCGGTGCGCACTTCGCAGCCAAGGCAAATTGCCTTAACCCTGTTCTGTGCTGCTCCCTGGACGAAAAGTGTGTCTGGATCGGTGGTGCGACAGGCCGCTTGTGTGGCCCACTCCGTGGTAACTGACATGGTGAAAATTACTCCTCAACTCCAGCTCTCGAAGTCTTTCTTCGAGTCGAACGTCCCCCGCGTGAGTAGTGGAAAATGCCCACAGTTCTCGCCGCGGCCGAGTGGTCGGTTCGTAGATGGAAACTATTCCGCCTCACCTTTCCAGAGTCAATACTTTTTCTATTCGAGAAAGAGTTCACAAAGTTTGGGCAATCGGCCACCTGACCCGCCCCGGTCTTTGTGATCAGGGAACATTCGACCTACTCTTGACGTCTGATGGCTGTGACTCGAGAAAGACCAACCCCAGGGGGGGTTCTGGCCCGCATTGCCGCGATTGCTGGCATTGCGGTCGTCTCCGGTGCCCTGGTGGGGTTCATGGTGGTCCCGTTCGCCGGGAGCTTTGGTGTGGTCACCCGAGATGTTGTGCGGGAATTCGAGTCCCTCCCGGACGAACTGAACACACCACCTCTGCCAGAGCGCAGCGTGATTCTGGCCGCCGATGGCTCCGTTCTAGCTACCCTCTATTACCAGAACCGGGTTGAAGTTCCCCTCGAAAGCATCGCCCCGATCATGCGCCAAGCCACAATTGCCGTAGAAGATGCCCGTTTCCTCGAACATAATGGGGTCGATTTCCGCGGCATCGTTCGCGCAGCAGCGTCCAATGCCAGTAGTGGTGGTATCTCCGAGGGTGCATCGACCCTGACCATGCAGTACGTCAAGAACGTTTTGGTCAATCAGGCAACGACGCCCGAGGAACTTGATGCGGCACGAGGGGATAATTCTGCACGCAAGTTGAAAGAAGTCCGGTACGCATTGGCCCTGGAACGGCGCTTTACCAAAGGTGAAATTCTCGCCCGGTATTTGAACATCGCATATTTCGGTTCGGGTGCGTATGGCGTCGAGGCCGCCTCCCGCAGGTACTTTTCCAAATCAGCAGCCAACCTGACACTCGTTGAGGCGGCCACCTTGGCGGGGATTGTCCAGCGTCCGACCGCATTTGATCCCCTCCGCAACCCTGAGTTATCCGAGGACCGGCGCAATATCGTGCTAAGTCGCATGGAATCCATTGGCTATATCTCCGCTGATGCGGCCGCCCAGGCCAAAGCAATTCCCATGAAAGCGACTTTGAATCCCACTGAAGTCACCAACGGGTGCACATCGAGTTACGCCCCATTTTTCTGCGATTACGTCATACAGTCCATCAGAGAAGATGACACATTCGGTGCAACTCCTGAGGAACGCGAGGCCTTCCTGCGCCGCGGTGGTTACACCATCACGACAACGATTAATCCAGACACACAAAACGCTGTAACACAAATTATCGATGAGACGATCCCTCCAACTGATGACAGTGGCAAAGCTGCCGCGATTACCATGATTGAACCTGGCACCGGCCACATAATCGCCATGACGCAAAACCGAACGTGGGGAACGAGCGGCAAAGGGAGTACCACCTACAACTACAACGTCAGCCAAAGCATGGGCGGCACAATCGGCATGCAAGCAGGTTCAACCTTCAAAATATTTACCCTAGCTGCGGCACTCGAAGCAGGTATTTCCCCCGACGAGTACATCGTCTCTCCCAGTCCTGCAACGTTTACCGGCTTTGTCAATTGCGATACCGGTGTCCCATTTGAACCCGTGACAGTTCGCAACTCAACGACATCAGGCAATCTCAACATGCCGTTGGCTACTGCATACTCGACCAACACCTACTTCATGGCACTGGAAGAACGGACCGGTATTTGCCGCCCCGCGGATATTGCGGAGTCCCTGGGAGTCACACTGGGTAATGGTGATCCGCTCCTGCGCGTACCATCGTTCACCCTTGGAACCATGGAGGTTTCTCCACTTTCAGTGGCCAATGCTTATGCAACTTTTGCGGCACATGGCCGATACTGCGAGCCAGTTCCCATCCTTGAGATCAGAGATCGCGATGGCGCGCGACTCCCTATCCCCAACGGAAACTGCACCCAAATCATTGACCGATCTGTCGCCGACGGTGTGACCACGATGCTCAACGGCGTTGTCGACGGCAATATCCCAGGACGAACCGGATCAGCCATGAGCTTGGGCGACAGACCCGCCGCAGGGAAAACGGGTACCACAAATGAATCTGCTGCCGTGTGGTTTGCCGGTTACACACCGCAGGTTGCTGCGGCAGTGTGGGTGGGTGACCCACGGGGCGGTTTCGCTTTCCCCCTCAAGGACATCACGATTAATGACAAGTACTACAGCCAGGTGTATGGCGGAACCCTTCCCGGTCCAATTTGGAAAGCATCCATGCAGGTTGCCAGCGCTGATTTGCCCATTGCCAACTTCGATCTGCGCACACAGTTCGTTGCCCCTGCGTATGTCGAACCTGAGCCCGAGCCCACCGATGAAGTCTTCATCGAAGAGGACACCGTCTTTGACAACCAGGATCCGAATTCACTGGAAGTACCGGGTACCGAACCATCGCCATCTGAAGGTGAGATTTTTGAAAATCCTGCCCCTGAGCCCGAGCCAGTGGAACCTTAATGGCACGGTTCGCGCTTATTTAACCCAAGGCTTTTTTGACTAAGCCTGCGACAACGCCCCCGTCTGCTTTTCCTTTGACCTGAGGTTGAACGATTTTCATCACGGCCCCCATGGCGGCTCCACCCGTCGCACCGGTGCCGGCAACCTGCTCAACAGCGGAACTAACAATTGCGGTGAGTTCAGATTCCGACAATTGCTGAGGTAGGTAGTTGGTGATTACCGCCAGCTCAGCACTTTCACGATCTGCCAATTCAGGTCGCTGCGCTTCCGTGTAGGCCAGGGCACTTTCCCTGCGCTTCTTGGCCTCGCGGGTGAGAACGGTCAGGACGTCGTCGTCGGAGAGGACTCTCACCTCTTTGCCCGCAACTTCCTCATTGGTCAAAGCGGTGAGAACCATGCGCAAGGTTGATGAGGTGAGTTCATCGCGCGCCTTGATTGAGGTGGTCAAATCCGATTGAAGTTGGGCTTTCAGCGGTGCGATTTGGTCTGGTGACATAAGGGCAGTCTCCCACATGGGAACATAGGGCAATGGTCTCGTTCGGGAAAGCCGCAACCGGGGTAACTGCATTGGGTGCAGCTGCCCTCGGCTACGCGCACCTTGAGACCAAGCGATTCACCCTGCGGCGAGAAAACCTGAGAGTTCTCGCCCCCCACTCACGTGACCTTCGAGTACTCCATATTTCTGATCTCCACATGGTCCCAGGCCAACACCGCAAACGCGAATGGGTGCAGTCACTTATTGCACTGTCCCCCGATGCTGTTGTTGCCACCGGTGACTTCCTTTCCCATGAAGAAGGCATCCCCTCCGCTCTTGAAGCTCTCGCACCCTTACTAGACATTCCAGGCGCTTTTGTCCTTGGCAGCAACGACTACTTCGCTCCCAAACCAATCAACCCAGCCAGGTATTTTTCAGGACCCTCTCAACTAGAACCAACCCGAAAGCAACTGGATTGGGCGCCCTTGGTTGAGGGACTGTCCGAGCACGGATGGTTGAACCTGACCAACACTCAGCACGAATGGAAAGTAGACGGGCGATTGATCGATGTCCGCGGTGTGGACGATCCACACATTGGTCGTGATGACTACAGTCAAGTTGCCGGCCGATTTAACCCAGAAGCGGATCTCACATTGGGTGTAGTTCACGCTCCATACCTTCGAGTTCTTGATTCCATGAGCGCGGATGGTGCGCAGGTGATCCTTGCCGGGCACACCCACGGCGGGCAACTGCGAATTCCAGGGTATGGAGCACTCGTTACAAACTGCGATTTGAACACCCGACGAGCTCGGGGGCTCAGTTCCTATCGAAACAGTTTGCTGCATGTTTCAGCTGGCTTAGGCTGCTCCCGTTACGCCCCGTTCAGGTTTGCCTGCCCACCTGAAGCAACGCTACTCAGTTTCTCCGCTGCGACTAACTAACTTTCAGCCCTGATCTGAACTGCTCCACTTTCAGGAGCGAGCCATCTGCGCGGTACCAATGCCAGATACCATGCCTTTTCCCGTTTTTAATCTGTCCTTGTGTTTTCAGGTTGCCAGATAAATAGAACCCTTTAAATTCACCACTCTTCTTGGGATAACTGGCATTGATTTCACCGATTCGGAATTTAATGATCTCCCTGAGTAGTCCCCTGGGAAATGGCCTATCCCGCTCAAATTGCAAGGCGCCCTTTGAAGTGCGGTACTTGTCAATCTCTAAACCCAACCGACTGACAGGTGATCCTGCCCCTGGAAAAATAGAGTTATGGTTTTTGAATCCGCAATAGCTCAAGACCAGATCACCCGAGATACGGACACCCGGCATGCTCCAAGCAATAACTTCTTCTCCAGCGGGAAGGGCATTTACAATCGTGTCTCGCACCGATTGCAAGGCAGCCCTTTGCTCAGCGTCGTATTTTCTGAGAAATTTGGTGACCTCGGAACTACTCATAATCTGGCCCTCCTTCCGCGTAAACAACTGGGATAGCATTAACCGCTTGTTTCGTGCGCAGGCACTCGGGGTGTGGCGCAGCTTGGTAGCGCGCTTCGTTCGGGACGAAGAGGCCGTGGGTTCGAATCCCGCCACCCCGACCACAATTACCTTCACAAAGTGGAGCTACTCTCACAAAGTAGAGTTCAGGTGTGATTGATCGCCGCCCGGCCCGAACAGATTTTGGTCCAACAACTCGAGCCTACGTTAAATCAATGGGTTGGCGTTCCGTGAACTTTCACACCCACATCTCATTGGTCAATAAATATGTTTATGTCGAAGTTCCCAAAGCTGGTTGCGGAACCATGAAAGCGACACTTGGTGCACTCGAAGGTGCGCGGCTCAATGAAATCCACGCGCAACGCTTCTTGGACAAGCCACACAACGGCATGAAATCAGGTTCGCACGTTCGGCCCTACCAGTTACCCGTGGACCTGCTCGAACAGGTTCTGACCAGCAAGGACTACACCCGATTCACCGTTGTGCGCAATCCCAGCTCGCGCGTACTCAGCGGATACCTCGAAAAGATTCGGCAGGGACTGCGTCAGAGCGAGGAAATCTCGCAGAAACTTGGCGGGAAAGCAGCAGGCGAAATTAGTTTCACAGAATTTCTCCAAGTGATCAAAGATCAAGATTCCCGCAAGCAAGACCCACACTGGCGCCGGCAAACCGATCACATTGGTTTTGGAATTATTGATTACAACGAGATTATTCACCTTGAGGATCTGGATAACTCATGGGGAAAAATTGCTGCACTGACAAATACCCCCGACCTGGACGGGCAGTACTACTGCAAGAATTCAACCAAGGCAACGTCCAAAGTGGATCAGTACAGATCACCTGAAACGGATGCGCTCATCGCTGATATTTATCAGCGTGACTTTGCCGAATTCAATTATCCGTTAAACAAGTAGTTCAGCGATTTGAACGGCGTTGAGCGCAGCGCCTTTTCGCAGATTGTCATTACTAACAAACATCACGAGTCCCTTGTTTCCCTCGACACTTTGGTCCTGTCGAATTCGACCAACAAAACTTGGGTCAGAACCCGCGGCCTGCAGTGGCGTGGGTACTTCACTCAATTCAACCCCAGGCGCCACTTTGAGTGCCGCCACCGCCTGCTCAGCGGTGATGTCGCGGGCAAACTCGGCATTGATGCTCAGTGAGTGGCCCGAGAAAACGGGAACACGAACACAGGTTCCCGAAACTTTGAGGTCGGGAAGATTGAGAATCTTGCGGCTCTCATTGCGCAATTTTTGTTCCTCGTCGGTCTCGTCGCTGCCATCAGGAACAATCGAACCCGCCAGCGGCACAACATCAAATGCGATCGTGCGCACGTATTTCACCGGGTCTGGGAACACAACCGAGGAGCCGTCGTGGGTCAGGGTTGCAATGTCTTGACTCATGGCGGCTACGACCTGCGACTTTAGTTCCTCAACACCAGCCAGACCGCTACCAGAGACTGCTTGAAAAGTTGTCACCACGATGCGCTCAAGTCCAGCTACAGTGTCCAACGCTTTAAGCACCGGCATTGCCGCCATGGTTGTGCAGTTTGGGTTTGCAATGATTCCCTTGTGGGCATCCGCGATCGCCTCGGGGTTTACCTCACTGACAACCAGAGGAACTTCAGGATTCATGCGCCATGCTGATGAGTTATCAATCACCATCGCTCCAGCGGCCGCGAATTTGGGTGCAAGTTCCTTGGATGTTGTTCCCCCCGCGGAAAACAGCGCAATGTCGATGCCCTCAAGATCTGCAGTGGCAGCATCCTCCACGGTGATGTCCTGACCTTGCCAGGTAATGACTTTGCCAGCAGAGCGCGCTGAGGAAAACAACCTCAGTGACTTGATGGGGAACTCGCGCTCGGCAAGAAGCTTGAGCATCACGGTGCCCACTTGGCCCGTTGCCCCGACTACTGCGACATTTTTTGCGTTACTCATGAACTATCTGCCCGTCCCTGCATAAACAACTGCTTCACCATCGGCATCCAAGCCAAATGCTGTGTGAATTGCTTGAACGGCAGTTTGTGCAGATTCAGCACGAGTAACGATCGAAATTCTAATTTCAGAGGTCGCAATCATTTCCACGTTAACGCCCGCGTCGGCTAATGACGTGAAGAAGTCAGCAGATACGCCTGGGTGCGAGCGCATTCCCGCACCCACCAACGAAATTTTTGCCACCTGGTCATCGACTATCAAGCTTTCAAAATCAATGGACCCTTGTGCATCATTCAGTGCCGCCATTGCCTTGTGCACGGAGTCTTGAGGGCAGGTGAAAGTGACATCCGTGCGGCCCGTGGCAGTCGAGGAAATGTTTTGCACGATCATGTCCACATTTATTTGGGCATCAGCAAGTGCACGGAAGATCCCCGCGGCCTCACCTGGTCTGTCTGGGACGCCGACTACGGTGACTTTGGCATCCTTCAGATCAGCCGCAACTCCAGAAATTATTGGTTGTTCCATGATTTTTCCTTCCGCTACCGCTGCTTGCACACCCTCGGGTGAGAGAACCCACGTTCCTTCTGCTTGAGAGAACGAGGACCGAACATGAATGGGAACACCAAATCTTCGGGCGTACTCCACGCACCGCAAATGCAGAACCTTGGCACCCACGGCGGCAAGTTCTAGCATTTCTTCATAGGTGATGTAGTCGACTTTTGAGGCACGTGAAACAACTCGGGGATCGGTTGTAAAGACGCCGTCAACATCGGTGTAAATCTCACAAGCATCCGCGTTGAGCGCAGCGGCCAGTGCAACCGCAGTCGTGTCAGAGCCACCGCGCCCTAGAGTCGTGATGTCTTTGGTGTCCTGCGCTACCCCTTGAAACCCTGCGACAATGGGGATTGCGCCCTTGTCCAATGCATCGGTGATTCGGCCGGGGGTGACATCGATAATTCGAGCTGCTCCATGTGCCGAGTCAGTGATCAAACCTGCCTGCGAACCCGTGTAGGACCGGGAAACTGCACCGAGATCCGAGATTGCCATGGCAAGCAGCGCCATAGAAATGCGTTCGCCTGCGGTGAGCAACATGTCAAGTTCACGTGCGGGAGGCAGCGGTGAGACCTGTTGCGCGAGATCCATGAGTTCGTCGGTGGAATCCCCCATGGCTGAAACAACAACGACAACCTGGTGTCCGGCCTTCTTGGTGTCCACGATTCGGCGTGCAACACGCTTAATACTGGTCGCGTCAGCAACGCTTGAACCACCATATTTTTGAACAATCAAGGACACGAGGGGTTAGTTTAGCCGCAGCGGTTATCCTGATCAGGACCCGTTGTACCCCATCCGCTCGATCAAAGGATTCCTCGCAATGAGCAGCGCCCCAGTCATCACAGCCACTGATGTCACAAAGAGATATGGTGATTTCACTGCACTCGCCGGAGTCTCCATCCACGTCGATACCGGGGAGTGCTTGGCAATCCTTGGACCCAATGGCGCGGGGAAAACCACCCTGACCGAGATCCTCGAGGGCTACCGGCAGCGTGATGGCGGTCAAGCCAGCGTCCTTGGCGTCGATCCCAACAAACCCACAGGCGCGTGGAAGGCGAAACTGGGCATCGTTTTGCAAAATGCCACCGACATGGCAGATCTCACGGTGAGTGAAACGATCAAGCACTTTGCCCGCTATTACCCCAACCCTGCAGATCCAGATCAGGTGATGGCCGCCGTGGGTTTGACTGAGAAAGCAAACTCGCGCAATGGCAAACTCAGCGGTGGCCAACGCCGGCGCCTGGACGTCGCACTCGGAATCATTGGTAACCCCGAAGTTCTATTTCTCGATGAACCCACAACAGGATTTGACCCGGAAGCACGCCGAGAGTTTTGGGTGCTCATTGACCGGTTAAAGTCCAACGGAACAACGATTTTGTTGACCACGCACTATTTGGATGAAGCACAGTACTTGGCCGACCGCGTTGCCGTCATTGCTCGCGGACGAATTGTCGCTCAAGGTGCACCCGATTCCATTGGTAATCGCGGTGATGCCATTGTCACGTGGACCGAAGCTGGTCGTGAGCAAGCTCAATCGACCACAACACCCACTGCTTTTGTTGAGGAATTGTCCTCACGATTTGCCGGTGAGATCCCACATCTTGCAATTCGCCGCGCGAGCTTGGAAGATGCCTACCTCGAATTGATAGCACAAGATCGCCAGACAAACGGTGGTGATGCTGCATGAACACTTTACGGATGGGTTTGGGTCGTGTAGGCATTGAACTCAAGCAGTTCTTCCGCGACAAGGAATCGGCTGTTTTCAATTTTCTTTTGCCTATGATCCTGCTCGTTATTTTCGGGTCTGTTTTCGGTGGACAGGAACTCGGCGACTCAGGAATAACTTTCTCCCAATATTTTGTTGCGGGGATGATTGCGTCAGGAATCCTTTACACATCATTTCAAAACCTTGCCATCTCAATCCCCATGGAGCGTGAGGACGGAACCCTCAAACGCCTGCAAGCAACACCCATGCCGCGAGCAGCGTTTTTCATTGGGAAAATTGGTATGGTTTTTGTTGCCTATGTTGCCCAGGTGACAATTTTGATTGCCGTTGGTGTTTTGTTTTTCGGCATCGACCTACCCACAACATCTTTTGCCATTTTCACCTTTGTATGGGTGAGCGTTCTTGGCCTGATCGCCTGGACCCTGCTGGGCATTGCGTATTCCGTTGTTCCCAAGCAAGGACGGGGAGCAGCGGCATTGGTATCCCCTGTTGTTTTGGTTCTGCAGTTCACTTCAGGTGTGTTCTTCGTGTTCAGTGATTTACCGCAATGGATGCAGAACTTTGCCTCGCTCTTTCCACTCAAGTGGCTCACCCAAGCAATGCGCAGTGTCTTTCTCCCTGACACCGCAGCCGCCATGGAAGTCAATGGTTCATTTGAACTAGGGCTCACAGCCCTAGTTCTGGTGATCTGGATAATTCTCGGCGCCATTCTTGCCACCGTATTTTTCCGGTGGACTCCACGTGGCAAGAGTTAGTTGTTCTAAGTTCCCACCTGACGTCGCCCAGCAAATGCTCGACCGAGGGTGATTTCATCAGCGTACTCAAGGTCACCACCAACGGGTAGCCCGCTGGCCAGACGTGACACGGTAATTCCTAATGGTGCGATTGTCCGAGACAAATAAGTTGCAGTTGCCTCGCCCTCAAGATTGGGATCCGTCGCGATTATGACCTCAGTGACGGTGTTGTCGCTCAAACGAATCATGAGTTCGCGGATTTTCAAGTCGTCTGGGCCAATGCCATCGATCGGGTTAATCGCTCCACCCAAAACGTGATAGCGGCCACGGAACTCGCGTGTCTTTTCAATTGCAACAACATCCTTGGGTTCTTCAACCACGCACAGAACCGTGAGGTCACGCTTGGGATCACTGCAAATTCGGCATTGTTCTGACTGCGCCACGTTTCCACAAATCACGCAGAACTGAACTTTGTCTTTTACCTCGAGGAGAACCTCAGCCAATCGGCGCACGTCGTCAGAGTCCGTTCCCAGAATGTGAAATGCGATGCGCTGGGCACTCTTGGGACCAATGCCCGGTAAGCGACCAAGTTCATCGATAAGGTCTTGAACGATTCCTTCATACATACCGATTAACCGTTCTCGATCTCACCGATTGAAACGCCGCCAAGTTCCTGAGCAATGAGGGCCGCACCCGTAACGTCTTGTGTGGTTTCGTCATCGAGGCTTGGGGTGTCCTCAACACGTTCTGGTGCTGACGGTGTCCCTTGGGAACTCAACACAACATCAATGGTGCAATCAATTTGTAATACATCGAGGATTGATTGACGGAGGCGTTCATCGTGCCCACCACCTTTGACGTTGTTGTAGCGCCCTGAGTCTTTAACCCCGACCGCAAGAACACCGTTCTCATAAGACAGCGGTGACGAATCCGTGAATCCCATCCAGGCAACGCGGGAGTACTTCAGCAGGGCGTCCATGATGCTCGGCCACATGGAAACGAATGATGCAAGAGTGGTGTTTCCCGGATTTGCTGGAGCAGCCGTTGTCTGAGCAGCCTCGGGAACGATCTCGGGAGCATCTGCCACAACCGGTTGCTGCGCAGCAGGTTTGGCCGGCGGTTTTGCAGGTGGTTTTTTCGTGGCTTCAGTAGGTGCAGTGTGTGGAGCAACTGCCGATAACTTGGGTGGTGCGGGCGGGACCGCCGCAGGTGCCGCAACCGGTTCGGCAGGTGCAGCCGGTGCAGCCTGTTGAGGCGTGTGCACAACCCCTGCAACTACGCCACGTTCCAGCTGATCAATCCGCGCCCGCAGGCCTTGGGTCGAGTCATCAGATGCCGGCAAGAGCAGTTTTGCCATAAGAAGTTCAAGCTGAAGGCGTGGTGCGGTTGCTCCCTTGATCTCCGTTAACGCGCGGGACACCAGATCTCCGGCACGCGCAAGTTCCGCTGCACCAATGCGATTGGCTTGATCACTTTCCGTTTCAATAACCTCAAGCGGTGCGTGAATCAAACCACGCTCTGCTGCACCCGGAACGCGCTGCAAAACAATGAGATCCCGGATTCGCTCGAGAAGGTCGGTGACAAAGCGCCGCGGTTCATGCCCTGCCTCAATCACGCGGTCAACAACGTCGAAGAGTGCTGCCCCATCACGATCAATGAGTGCGTCAATCGTTTCATTGAGCAGTGAGTTGTCCGTCATGCCCAACTGCAGTACGGCGTCTTGGTAGGTGACGCCTTCAGGTCCGCACCCTGAAATTACTTGACCGAGTACCGAGAGCGAGTCGCGCACACTACCCGCGCCAGCACGCGCGATTAACGCAAGTGCCGCAGGGTCAGCAGAAATCTCCTCACTCACGCAGACGGTTGCCAAATGCTCCTGAAGAATCTTGACGGGGACTAATCGAAAACCATAGTTGTGTGTGCGCGAGCGGATTGTTGGAAGTACTTTGTCTGCCTCAGTAGTCGCAAAAATAAATCGAACGTGCTCCGGTGGCTCCTCCACCAATTTCAACAGCGCATTGAATCCCGCGGGAGAAATCATGTGGGCTTCATCGATGATGTACACCTTGTATCGTGACTTGGCGGGGCCAAACATGGCGCGCTCTCGCAAGTCACGGGTGTCATCAACACCGCCATGGCTTGCTGCATCGAGCTCGATCACATCGATGGAACCCGATCCCGTTGCTGACAGGTCCACGCAACTTTCGCACACACCGCAGGGATCCGGGGTTGGCCCTTGCTCACAATTCAAGGAGCGGGCAAGTATGCGTGCCGTTGAAGTCTTACCGCAACCGCGCGGCCCAGAGAGCAAATATGCATGGTGCATCCGGTTATTTTCCAGAGCCCTGCGCAAGGGTGTTGTGACGTGATCCTGCCCAACGACTTCACTCAGGGTTTGTGGTCGATAGGTGCGGTACAAGGCCATATGAGGGCTTTTTGGTGCTTGGGTCTCTGCCTTTTTTGCCACGCTGCCACTCTACACAGTCACGGGGACAGTCGGTCCTGTAAAGGACTCTGCCCGGCCTCCTCAAAGGAAAGCCGGGCAGAGAACGCAAATTGCTACTAGTCAGCGAGAACGAATGTGCCCTTGTTGCTGACCTCAAGGATTTCGACCGGAACCTCTGTGCGGTTTCCTGTCTTCTTCTTGAAAGTTATTGAGCCGGTAGCACCCTTGTAGTTCTTTGTTGCAAGAACTGCTTTCTTGAGCGCCTTGTAGTTTGTTGTTCCAGCCTTCTCAATCGCAGCTGCCAGGACGTAGACAGAATCGTAAGTGAAGTCGCCCCACACACCTGGCTTCTTTTTGAACTCTTTGACATATGCCTTGGTGTAGGCCTTGGCAGATGGCAACTGTGGAGCGGCGGGAACACCACTGAATGTGCAGTGTTGTGCAGCCGCAAGACCCGCTTCTGTGACGAATGATGGATCAACATTGGCCAAACCCATAAAACACGGAGTGGCTGGTGCGGTGGCCAACAGTTCCTTTGCAATGACCGAACCTTCCGGGTAGTACGTGCTGGAGTACAGCATTCCCGGGTTCGATGCCAATGCTTGTGCAATCTGGTCCGAGTAACTCGCACTACCCTCTGGGACAACAACTTGAGTGACCGCAATGCCATTTGCAGTAAGCCCTGCTGCTGTTTGCGCGGCAATGGAGGTTGTGTAGTCCGAAGGATCCACCAGCATGACAACAGACTTCACTCCGGTTGAACTGATGTAATCAATTTCAGCGGGTGCGATCTGCGAATTCATTGGCTGAGTTGTTGCGCCATATCCCTGCGTTGCCAGAGAGGATGTCATACGCATGGGGAAAATCTTGTTCTTGACGTAAATCGGGAGGTTCACGACTCCAACACCTGAGTTGTAGGGGCCGACTACAGCATCAGCTCCAGCCTTCTTGGCTGCTGTCACTGCGGCTTTTGCTTTATCGGGGTCGGCTTGGTCGTCGACTCCAACGATTTTGATCATCTTTCCCATGACGCCGCCAGCAGCATTGATTTGCTTGGCTGCAAGTTGGGCTCCGCGCAGTTGGTCCTTGCCATTATTGGACTGGTCACCCGTTAGGGGTGCTTCAAGAGCAATAACAATCTCTCCGGTGTGCGAGGCTTGTGCGGGCAGAGCTGTTGCCCCTACTGCGAGGATCGAGGCGAGAGCCACAATTCCTGCAGGCTTGAGAAAGCTTAATTTCACGATTTTCCCTTCAATGGATCCACTTTTATTGGATTGAGGCTGGAAACTACCAGCAATGCACACTACTCCAACACCGTAGAAACACGGTATTGCTAAAAAATGGGACCCCCCGCGCACCTATCAGCGCCCACCTGCCCTTGCTGCCTTCCGGCCCTGGGGGATTCAGCGAGATGACACCGCGCGAGGAGTCAAGGGACAGGGTACGCGCCGGGCAATGTGCGTGCGCAAAGTGGCTGTGGGTAATCTCCCCCACGGAGGATTCGCCTAGTGGCCTATGGCGCTCGCTTGGAAAGCGGGTTGGGTT
>JAFMDS010000064.1 GCA_017857175.1 Candidatus Nanopelagicales bacterium
CCATCGCGTTCGCAGAGAATCCACCAAAAAAATATCAAGACATCTATCCGCTCAATTTCGATAATGATCCTGAAGGTCTCTACGCTGAAGTCGAGAGAATCACTCGTTTCTGGATAGACCAGGGAGTCAATATTTTTCGGGTGGACAATCCCCATACCAAACCTGTGTGGGTCTGGCATCGACTAATACATTCCATCAACACAACCAATCCTGATGTCATCTTTTTGGCAGAAGCATTCACCCGGGCACCCATGATGCGAGCTCTCGCCGAGGTTGGTTTCCAGCAAAGCTACACATACTTCACCTGGAAAACTTCCAAGCAAGAGTTGGAGGAGTACTTCTCTCAACTTGCAGGCCCAATGTCTAGCTATATGCGTCCCAATGTTTTTACCAATACGCCTGACATCCTGCACGCCTACCTGCAATCCGGCATGCCTGCTGCATTTGCAATTAGGGCGACGCTGGCGGCCACGCTCTCTCCTACCTACGGCATCTATAGCGGCTTTGAACTATTCGAACATGTTGCATTACGCCCAGGCAGCGAGGAATACCTAGATTCAGAGAAGTTCGAATATAGACCTCGAAATTGGGAACTGGCCGCTAAACAGGGGCGCACCCTAGCACCGCTCATAACCTCACTCAACACTCTTCGCAGACGCAACCCAGCGCTACATTCACTGCGATCACTTCGTTTCCACCCCACTGACTCACCCGACATAATTGCTTATTCGAAGCGTGATGGCGCTAACACGATCCTGGTTGTGTGCACCCTTGATCCCTACCACGAACACGAAACAACGGTGCATTGGAATATGCCGGAGTTGGGCTTGGATTGGTCTGATGAATTTGCGGTGACCGAGGAGCTCTCTCACGCCCATTGGCGTTGGGGGCCCAACACTTTTGTTCGTCTCAATCCTTATGAAACTGTTGCCCATATTGCTCGAATCACAAGTCCCGTCACAGCACAGGAAATATTCAGTGCATCACCTGAAAATCTCAAGAAGGGTGCTTCTCAGTGACGCCAGGGATTTCCCATCAGGAACTGCAAAGGATCGCCCACGGCTCACACTTTGATCCACACTCGATTCTCGGTGCTCATCTTGATGGCCGAACCCTGACTTTCCGATCCCTCAAGCCCGAAGCTCGCGCAGTCAGCGTCCGCGTTGATGACCAATTGATTCCAATGACACAAGAAATCCCCGGCATCTGGGTAGCGTCGATGCCCCATGATCCGGGTAGTCCAATACCGCCATACACCTTGGAAACCCTGTATTCCGAGTCCACATTTAATTCACAAGACCCCTATCGATTTCTCCCAACGCTGGGTGAACTCGACCTGCACCTGATCGCCGAGGGACGCCATGAGGAGCTGTGGAATGTCCTCGGCGCCCGCCCTCGAGAAGTAGAGCTCAACGGGACCCAGGTTCATGGAGTTTCATTTGCTGTCTGGGCCCCCAATGCACAGGGCGTGCGTGTTATAGGGGACTTCAATTTTTGGAATGGGCAAACGCACCCAATGCGCTCACTGGGATCTACCGGGGTCTGGGAACTTTTCATCCCTGACCTACCTGCAGGTTCGGCTTATAAGTTTTCAATTCTCGGACCCGACGGCATCTGGCGCGCGAAAGCTGATCCCATGGCTTTTGCTACAGAGATTCCACCGAAAACAGCATCCGTTGTTTTCGCATCTGATTTTTCCTGGACAGACAGTGAATGGATGACACAGCGTGCCCAGCGCAATCAGCACGTTATTCCCATGAGTATCTATGAAGTTCATCTTGGTTCCTGGAGACCTGGACTGAACTATTTACAAATGTCGGTCGAGTTGGTCGAATACGTTAAATCAGCCGGCTTTACCCATGTTGAGTTTCTCCCTGTGGCAGAACATCCCTACGGACCATCATGGGGCTACCAGGTCACTTCGTACTACGCACCCACCTCTCGATTCGGAAACCCTGATCAGTTTCGGCACCTTATAGATTCGTTGCACAATGCTGGAATTGGCGCGATCCTGGACTGGGTTCCTGCCCACTTCCCCAAAGATGAATGGGCATTGGCCAATTTTGATGGCACCTGCCTTTATGAGCATCCTGATCCACGTCGCGGCGAACACCCTGACTGGGGTACCTACATCTTCGACTTTGGTCGAAAAGAGGTGCGAAACTTCTTGGTGGCAAATGCGATCTATTGGTTAGAAGATTTCCATCTCGATGGGCTTCGTGTTGATGCCGTAGCTTCCATGCTCTACCTGGACTACTCGCGCGAGGACGGTCAATGGCTACCCAATCAGTATGGGGGTCGAGAAAACCTTGAAGCAGTCTCTTTCCTGCAGGAAATGAACGCAACGGTTTACAAGCGGGTGCCGGGTGCGGTCACCATCGCTGAAGAATCCACCGCGTGGCCGGGCGTCACTCGGCCAACAACTACAGGCGGGCTCGGCTTTGGATTCAAATGGAACATGGGTTGGATGCACGATTCGCTCAGCTATGTACAGCACGAATCAATACATCGGAAATATCACCATGATGAAATGACATTTTCACTCATGTATTCCTTCAGCGAAAATTTCATTTTGCCGTTCTCACACGACGAAGTGGTACATGGAAAAGGTTCACTCGTCAATCGCATGCCTGGGGACAGATGGCAAGAACTCGCGAATTTCCGCACCTACCTGGCCTTCATGTGGGCACACCCCGGCAAAAAGTTGTTGTTCATGGGGACCGAATTTGCTCAGTCGACAGAGTGGTCGAGCGAAAAAGGAATCGACTGGCCACTCTTGCAGTACCCCGAACACCAAGGAATCCTTGACACCGTCACCGATCTCAATGCCTTGTACTCGGCCGAACCTGCACTCTGGGAGAGAGATAACGATCCCAGAGGGTTTGAGTGGATTGATGGCGCAGATTCGGATCGCAATATCTTCAGCTGGTTGCGATGGTCAGATAACGGGGAGTGCATCGCCTTCGTTGCCAACTTTTCTCCGATGGTGCATACAGATTTTGCACTTGCATTGCCCTATGCAGGCCAATGGTCCGAGGTGTTGAACACCGATTCGTCCAGGTATGGGGGTTCCGGGGTCGGCAACATGGGGCAGATCACTGCAGTAGAAGGCGAGTGGAATGGGAAAGCTGCCCACGCGCGAATAACGGTCCCTCCACTGTCAGGGCTCTTTTTTATCAAGAAAAAATAGCGGGCAGCATATGGCAACAATTGCCACTAGAACAATGCATTGGCAAGGGCGATCCGAGCACCCGGAACGCTGGGATCATCTCCCGCCAAGGTGAAGTACTCGACAGCCCTTGTTCTCGCGTGATCTCGCTCTTGGCCACTTGATGCCTGCACTGCGGAAATCACCGCGATCAATGCGTTGTTCCAATCACCCTCTGCCGCGGCAAAGTCGGCCGCAAGCAGTAACTCATCAACGGAGTCTCCGGACGGGGGCGTTTTGCCCTCGATGCGCTGGAAAATACCGCACATGATCAAACCACCCTGCGCATCAAGGTCAGCAGGATCAGAGTCAAGGATGCTTTGGTAGGCGGAAATTGCGGCGGCCCAATCACCTGCATCAACGGCTGCCACGGCAGCGTCGTAACGAGGATCGGCAGGAGGTTCTTCCTGTTCGACAATCGGTTCGCGATCGGTTGCCACCTGCTGCGGGCTCAGCCCTTGTTCGGCGGCAAGTTCTAATAATTTTTCAAAGATCTGGCGCACCTGTTCCTTGGGGTATGCACCCTGGAAAAGTGGAATCAGTTGCCCTTTAATGACAGCAAAGACCGAGGGAATGGATTGAACCTGCAGTGCTTGGGAGACTTGTGGTTCCGCATCCGCATCCACTTTGGCCACCAGCAATTTTCCTGCGAATTCGGTGGCTAGTTCCTCGAGGATGGGTGAGAGTTGCTTACAGGGCCCGCACCACTCTGCCCATATATCGAGAACCACCGGAATCGACTCTGACTTCTCCAGAACCAAACTCTGAAATTGGTCTGTGGTCACGTCAATGACATTGACGTTGCCGTTTCCCGTTGCCGGAGCTTTCTTCTTTGCAGCAAGTGCTCCAAGGTCAACCGCGCCAGCGAAATTTGGCATACTCATGGCTCCATTGTGACCCATTGGGGTGTTGTGTTTGACTTTGCCCATGTATGTATCCGCTCGTGCCGACTATGGGATGTGTGCAGCGATCGAGTTGGCTCGGGTCTATTCGGATACCAATGAACAACTAGTGACTAGTGAGACTATCGCCCGCGAGCAAGGAATACCCTCAAAGTTTCTTGAAGGCATTTTGCGGGAACTGCGACAAGCAAATATTGTGCTCAGCCGAAGGGGCCCCGAAGGCGGTTACCGACTTGCCAAATCGCCCCAAAATATTTCAGTAGCCGACGTCATACGTGCACTCGATGGTCCACTTGCTGCGGTCCGCGGCCAAAGGCCCGAGGATGTCGATCACCCTGGTAGCTCGCTGAGTGATGTATGGATCGCACTTCGAGCCTCTATGCGATCGGTGTTGGAAAATATCACCCTGGATCAAGCCCTACACGGAGATTTCAATGAAGAAGTTTCTCAACTAATTAACTCTCCAGGGGCACGGGCGCGACGTTCTCAGAACTAGATGTGCTCTTGCTGTGCATTAATAATCTCTGTCACAGCTTGTTCGGTGTTTAGCTGCCCAGTTGAAACGCGTGCAGCAATATCTAACTGCTCTTCCGTCTGAACCATCGAGCGTTTGACCTGCGCAAGTGAACGAGCAATTATGTAGTCCCTGAGCCTGCCGATTCGCCGGCTGGCCTTCTCTCCCGAAGTTTCGAGATACTCCCAGTGTTCTTGCACTGAGGCAGCGAGTTCATCGAATCCGCGACCTGTCGTTGCAACGGTCAATATGACGGGTGGTATCCATCCGTCACTATCAGGTGACAGCGAGAGCATTCCCTTGAGTTCACGAGCCGTGATGTCTGCACCATCTCGGTCAGCTTTATTGACAGCGAATATGTCTGCGATCTCAAGGATGCCAGCCTTTGCTGCCTGTATTCCATCACCCATGCCCGGAGCTGTAATGACGATTGTCGTGTCAGCCGCATGAGCAATGTCTATTTCAGACTGTCCAACTCCAACGGTTTCAAGGATTATGTGCGAAAAACGCGCTGCACTCAATACGGTGATGACATCGAGGGTCGTTTCCGTCAAGCCACCGAGGTGTCCGCGTGCGGCAAGTGATCGAATAAATACGTCAGAATCACCCGCGTGCTGTTGCATTCGAATCCTGTCACCCAGCAACGCTCCATGTGAATAAGGAGAGGAAGGATCGACGGCAAGAACTGCAACCCGATGACCCATGCTGCGCAACTCGGAGACAAACGCTGAGGTCGAGGTTGATTTCCCCACTCCCGGTGGTCCCGTTAAACCAATGACATGGGCCGTGGGAAGCGGCAAGGAATTGAGAATCTCACGGGCCCGCTCGCCTGAGTTCTCAACTATTGTGATGCACTGCGCAATATCTCTCGGGTTCCCTGCCTCAAGGACATCTCGCCACCGTTGCGGACCTTTGACTGCCACGACTGAACGCTATCGGGTGTCCACGGATGACGAAACAGGGATCAGCCTGGGACCCGGATTAGCAGCGCATCGCCTTGTCCACCCCCGCCGCACAGTGCAGCAGCGCCGATGCCTCCTCCGCGTCGTGCAAGTTCATGAGCCAGATGCAACACCAGGCGAGCTCCCGACATGCCAATGGGATGACCGAGAGCAATGGCTCCTCCGTTGACGTTGACATGCTCGTCATCGGCACGGGCACCAGCTTCAATGAGAATGTCACTGGAAACAAGGCCCACGGCTGCGAATGCCTCATTCAATTCAAAGAGATCAATATCTGCCGGGTCTAACCCTGCACGGGCGCAGGCAGCCAAAATAGCTCGGGCCGGCTGCTCGTGCAGGCTGGCGTCGGGGCCTGCAACATTTCCATGTGCCCCAATCTCGGCACTCCAGGATAGCCCGAGTTCCAGTGCTCTCTTTTTACTCATGACAATGAGTGCGGCGGCTCCATCGGAAATTTGAGATGCATTGCCAGCAGTAACCG
Organism: Candidatus Nanopelagicales bacterium; assembly: GCA_017857175.1. GTDB lineage: Bacteria > Actinomycetota > Actinomycetes > S36-B12 > S36-B12 > UBA4592. The sequence continues at coordinate 6,068 of JAFMDS010000064.1, forward strand.
TTCCTTCTTTATTGAAAGCGGGGCGAAGCTTGGCCAGCGACTCCGAGGTCGTGTCACCGCGAATGCCTTCATCATGGTTGACCATCACCGGGTCACCCTTGCGTTGATTTATAGGAATCGAAACTATCTCGGATTCAAAAAGTCCCTCAGCCTGGGCCTTCGCCGCTCGTTGGTGGGATTGTGCAGAGAAATGATCCTGTCGCTCGCGTGTAATGCCATAACGATCGTTGTAGTTATCCGTGGCCTCACCCATGGCGCATTGATCAAAGGCGCATGTCAACCCGTCAAAGGACATCGAGTCAATCATTTTCCAATCGCCGAATTTGACTCCGTCCCGCGATCCAATGAGCAGGTGAGGTGCATTGGTCATGGACTCCATGCCACCGGCAACAACGCATTCTGCTTCGCCCGCGCGGATCAATTGGTCGGCCAAGGCAATTGCATCGATGCCTGAGAGGCACACCTTGTTAATCGTCAGCGCGGGCACATCCATGCCAATTCCTGCATTCACTGCCGCTTGGCGAGCAGAGATTTGACCTGCACCTGCCTGCAGCACTTGGCCCATGATGACGTAATCCACTTTGTCGGGGGTAATACCTGAACGCTCCATTGCTGCTTTGATTGCGATACCGCCCAGATCTGTGGCCCTCAATGATTTGAGAGCACCTTGAAGTCGACCCATTGGAGTTCTCGCACCCGAAATAATGACACTGGGCTCCCAATCCCCTGCGGTGATTGAAGGTGTCTGGGAATTTACGCTCGCGGA
>JAFMDS010000024.1 GCA_017857175.1 Candidatus Nanopelagicales bacterium
GTTCGAGGCGCTGCATTGATCCCAGGTGCCAGAGCCTGCCATAGGGGAACGAGCCGCTCCACGGCTGACTTCGGTCCACCGATCATGAGGGAGTAGCCGCGGTCAAGTCCCCAAACGCCACCGGATGTCCCTACATCGATGAAGTCGATTCCTTTCTGGGCGAGAATTGATGCTCGCTCAATGTCATCCCGGTAATAGCTATTTCCGCCGTCGATAATGCAATCTCCTCGTGAGAGGAGTTCTGACAGCTCATGAACGACTAGGGCGGTTGGATCCCCAGCGGGAACCATGACCCAAACTGTCTTGGGCGTTGGAAGCTTGGCAACAAGTTCCGAGAGGGTAGGCGCGACTTCTGCACCCGCGTCAGCGAGCTCAGACATGAGTACCGCGCTGCGGTCAGTTCCAACAACGGAAATGCCCGCGCGCATCACACGACGCGAGAGATTCGCCCCCATACGTCCAAGGCCCACCATGCCGATAGTCATCTCAGTATTGGACACGCCTACTCCTTGGTCGTCAACGACTTAACCAGCACCTTCACGCGCACCAAGCACATGAGAAGGGTTTTCCTGTGCAAGGCTAGGGTAATGATCGATCCTTCAACCACTGTGTCCTGGTCCACTCTCAATGAACTTTCGTCAACAATTGGGCCCATCAGAAAACTTCTGGATCACGATCGCGCTTATTTGCGTCTTGAGGCAGCCGGGATTCATGCTGACTTTTCCCGTCAGCGGCTGGACTCAACGGTATTGAACGAGCTTTTCAACCTTGTCCGCGAGACAGGCGTTGAGTCACTTCGCGACGCGATGTTCAGAGGTGAGCACATCAACACAACCGAGGATCGACCCGTGCTACACACCGCCTTGCGTGCTCCTGCTGGATCATCGCTAGTGGTTGATGGAACCGATGTTGTCGGACAAGTGCATGAAGTCCTTGATCAAATGGCCAGATGCGCAGAGAGCATCCGGTCAGGGGAGTGGAAAGGGGCAACTGGAAAGCCAATCGATCATGTGGTCAATATTGGAATTGGCGGTTCAGATCTGGGGCCTGCAATGGCCTACATAGCCCTCGGGGCTTATGTCGACCCGCATATTTCCTGCTCTTTTGTTTCCAATGTGGATCCTGCAGATGTGAAGAGCGTTTTGGCGCACAGTGACCCAGAGACCACTCTTTTCATTGTGGCTTCTAAAACTTTCACCACGACGGAGACTATGACAAATGCGCGCATGGCTCGATCTTGGATCCTGCAGCGGCTCAGTGACTATCCCGTGGATCAAGTTGTTCCCCGTCACTTCATTGCGCTTTCCACAAATGGTGCAGCCGTTGAAGAGTTCGGAATACCCGACTCCAACATGTTTGGATTCTGGGATTGGGTTGGTGGGCGGTACTCAATGGACTCCGCCATTGGTTTGAGCACCATGATTGCGATCGGGCCATCCAACTTTTCTGATTTGCTCGCAGGTTTTCATGCTATGGATGTTCATTTTCACGATGCCCCCCTTGAAAGCAATGTCCCTGTACTCATGGGATTAGCGGCCATCTGGAATCGAAATTTCCTTGGCATTGAAACCACTGCTGTCTTGCCCTACTCAGAATATCTATCACGTTTTCCTGCCTACCTCCAACAGTTGACCATGGAGAGCAATGGAAAGCGGGTTCGAAAGGATGGCAACCCGGTTAGTTATTCAACGGGGGCTATCTACTGGGGTGAGCCCGGGACGAATGGGCAGCATTCCTTTTATCAGTTACTCCACCAAGGAACGTCAATGATTGACGCCGACATAATCGTTGTGGCAAGAGAGAGCCAGCCTGAAACGAATTCGCAGCAGGTACTGGTTGCAAATGCGTTGGCACAGGCATCGGTACTTTCTGTTGGGGTCACCGCTGCGGAACTCGAATTACAGGGCACTGATTCGGGTCTCGTGGCGCATAAAATTATGCCAGGTGATCGACCCGTTTCCATGATCATGATTCAAGAACTCACACCGCGGTCATTGGGTGCATTAATTGCACTCTACGAGCACTCTGTGTTCGTGCAAGGGGCGATATGGGGGATAAATTCATTTGACCAATGGGGCGTGGAGTTGGGCAAGAAAGTGGCGAGTGGAATTCTGGGTTCATTTGAAAAACCAGAAGCCGTGACTCAGTTTGACTCCGCAACTGCCTATTCCATGAGGCAATACTTGGAACTACGTGATTAACGCTCACCCATCCCTACGACGCAGATAGCGCTCGAATTCCTTGGCAATTGCATCTCCGCTTGCTTCTGGCAGGTCGGTGGTGTCCCTTGCTTCTTCTAATTGGGCAACGTAATCAGCGATTTCCTCATCATCCTCGGCCAACTCGTTGACACCTATTTCCCAAGCACGCGAGTCCTCCAGCAACTCGCGCAGGGGTATTGGAACGTCGAGAAGATCCTCGATTCGTTCGACCAGGGCAAGCGTTGCTTTAGGGCAAGGGGATTGACCAACATAGTGTGGGACCGATGCCCACAGTGACACTGAACTGATACCGAATTGTTCGCACGCGTGACTAATCACTCCAACAATTCCAGTTGGCCCCTCGTAGGTCGAGGGCTCAATGTCTAATTTCAAGAGAAAGGACTGATCACTGGATGTGGCCGATATTGGAACGGGTCGCGTATGCGGATTATCTGAGAGTAGCGCTCCCAAGGTAACTACGAGATTTACATCAAGTTCGGCCGCCAAACTGAGAATTTCCCGTGTGAATTGGGGCCATTTCATGTTTGGTTCAATCCCTTGAACCAGAACTAAGTCGCGACCAGAAAGTACGCCGCGTGCAACAAATATTTTTGTTGCGGGCCAGAGAATACTGCGTTCCCCAGAATCTGTTATGAATATGTTCGGTCGATTGACTTGGTAGTCGTAGTATTCTTCGGGATCAAGTTCCAATAGCAGTTCCGCATTCCACACTTCACGCAAGTGATTGAGGACACCTGAAGCGCTCTCTGCAGCGTCATTCCAACCTTCAAACGCGGCTAACATGACGGGGTTGTTTAAAACTGGAAGCTCATCAAATTCAATCAAGGTTGTCCTCCTGCTCTAGGGCGACAACCTGCGCAATCAACGATGCAACCATTGCTGGTCTTTGCAAGGGAACGTCATGTATGCAACCGTACCAATTAATGACACGGATATATGAATTGTCCTTGAACTCGGGTAACTGCCAAATACGTGGATTCTGACCCTCCTCGCATCGCACCACTACTAATGGCCTGGAGATTGCGGCTAGATCAGGTCTTGGTGTGTAGTCCATAAGACACTCGACAACAGCCATGTGTCGCTCTATGCCAATTGATGTGACGAATTGTCCAGGGCTTATCTCGCGGTAAGTTCGCGAGATGGCGCTCAAGATTGCGCTCAGATCGTCTTGGTGAGTTAATGAGCCGTAGTAACCCATCAAGTCTGCCTCACTAAATGGTCCAGAGGGTGGACGCAGTGCCTCGCGCAAATCATTTATTGTGGGAAATATTTCAGGAATCATGTCGGTTGGATTAAAGGCTCCTCCATCGATCAAGATGGACGCTGTTGTTCGATCTGGGAATAGCACGGAAAAACGCAGGGCCACAGAAGCTCCCCATGAATGGCCAATGACAAGTGCTCGGTCGATGCCCAATGCATCCAGGACTTCCAGTGCATCGAGTGCCAATCGGTCGATGGAAAAGTCGGCGTTTGATGTGAACCCAAGGGATTGGCCATGGCCTCGTTGGTCAAGGGCTACAACGTCGAGTTTTCGATGATGGGCGGCGAGATACTCGACGGCGGGGTTCCAATAGTGACTTTGTTGTGAAAGCCCGTGCAAGAGCAAGATCGTGGGTGATCCAACAGTTCCAGATCGAGTGTAAAAGATCCGATCCCCGCCTGTGACCGTAATGCTTTCCGGCATCTGAGCATCCCGAGTCAGCGGTGAATTCATGGGACAACTCTCGCAGTAGGCTTCAGTGTGGACTTACCTGAGGCGGTTTTACTCGATCTCGACGGCACGCTATTGGATTCTGAACCCTTATGGCTCATGGCAGAGCAACGTCTCATGGATTCCTATGGCCTTCCATGGACTCAAGAGGATCAACAAGCGTGCTTGGGAGGACCGTTGGGACGGGTGGGTCACTACATGTACTCGCGGGTCAACTCCGCGGATGGGTATATCTCACCAGATGCGCCTAGTTCACCCAATGTGATCGTGACTGAACTCTTGGAGATCGTCCTGGGCCTCTTTAAAACCGTACCGATTTCGTGGAGGCCTGGGGCTCGGGATTTGGTTACCAATGCACACGAATTGGGTGTGCCCACGTGCATTGTCACAGCCTCTTGGAGGGTACTGCTTGATGTCGTGATCGAGCAGATGAGTCAACAGGTGGGAAACTTTTCAGCATCTATTGCAGGCGATGAGGTCGCGCACTCTAAGCCCGATCCGACTCCATACATAACGGCTGCCCAAATGTTGGGCATCGAAATTAAACAGGCACTGGCAATTGAGGATTCGCCTACAGGCGTAGCGTCTGCGGTCTCTGCAGGCGCGCGAACGATTGCTGTCGAACATATAGCACCCATCACTAACCAGGGTGCGCATGTGCTGCGCTCGCTTGAAGGTCACACTATCGAATCACTCTGGAGCGCGACCAAAACCTGAGCCATGTTGATGAGTGATTTCGAGTGCATCACTCACGAGGGTCGAACCGGATGTCCAGTCATCTCGCGGTGGCATTGGTGGAGGCGTTCCACCGAATGCAGGGCAAAGGGACTTGAATGAGCACCATCCGCAGAGTTTGCTGGGACTGGGCGGAAATGACAACACGTCAGCTGACTGGGCGATTGCCGATCTGATGGCCAGTATGCGCTTTTCGGTACCGAGCAGATCGTCTTCATCTGGCTCATATCTGAGAAACTTTCCATTGCCCAAATACATCAATTGCAAGAGTTTGGGCACGCGTTCGGTCATTCGCCACCACGCGAGGGCATAAAAGCGCATCTGGAACATGGCTTTGCTGGCATATCTGTCAGAAGGAGCCTTTCCGGACTTGTAATCAACAACCCTGACATCGCCCGCAGGAGTCTTGTCAACTCGATCAATGAAGCCTCGGATACTGAAGTTGTCCTCCACTTCGATGCTCACCGCCATCTCCCGTGCGAATGGTTCAAGACGGTTGGGATCCTCCATGCTGAAGTACGTGTTCAAGGCTGGTGAAATTGGAGCAAAAAGTTCTTCCGCGAGTTTCACGCCGATTTCTCCCGTGTGTGAAGGGTCATCGATAAGCGCGCGTAAATCATCTGGTGCTTCATTTTCCATATTCGTTAGGGCATTAGCGAACAGGTCGCGCGCGAGCCCAAAGGTGCGTTCGCCAGCGGGGGCATCGAAAATCTTCTCAAGAACGCTGTGGACCAGGTTTCCCCGAATAGCGGCAATCGAAGGTGACTCAGGAAGCTTGTCGATGGTCCTAAACCTGTACAGAAGTGGACATTGCAAGTAATCCGAAGTCCTCGAGGGTGAAAGCGAGTTGGGGAACACGACCCAAGCCTAAGTGCGCAATGAGACGGCTCTCTGGTCGCCGCTACGGTAAGCGCGTGGCCAAAAAACCGATGCACCCGCCTGCCTCACGACAACCCGTTGATGTCGGCCCTCGCAAAACAGGGTTGTTGGAGGCTGGGGAAATAGTCCAAATGGTCGATGCTCGATCAAATAAATACACCGTGACTTTGACGCCAAATACTGTTTTTCACAGTCACAGGGGTCAAATTGCTCATGATCACATTATTGGGCGACCCGAAGGCATTGTGGTTCAAAGCGACCGACTCGTCGACTACCAAGTGCTACGACCCCATCTCGATGATTATGTCTTGTCCATGCCTCGGGGCGCGGCCGTTGTGTACCCCAAGGATGCCGCCCGGATAGTGGGCCTCGCTGATTTAGGGGCAGGCAGTCGGGTACTCGAGGCAGGAGTGGGCTCGGGAGCATTGACGTGCTCCCTGCTTCGCACGGTTGGGCCCCAAGGAACAGTCGTCAGTATTGAAAAGCGAGAAGATTTCGCGGAGATTGCCCAGGAGAATGTCGCTCGATGGTTTGGGGGAGTACCAAGGTCCTGGGGTGTGGAAGTGTGCGACCTTTCACTTTGGGAATCACATGGACACACATTTGATGCGGTCGTATTGGACATGCTTGCGCCATGGGAATGCCTCGATGTTGTTGAACAGTGCCTGCGTGCGGGTGGCGCCCTGGTTGTCTATGTCGCAACGACTACGCAACTGTCACGTACGGTGGAAACCATCAGGCTGCGCGAGAAATGGAGCGAGCCGCGTGCCGAGGAAAGCCTGCTTCGCACCTGGCATCTAGATGGTCTCTCTGTTCGACCGGATCACAAAATGAATGGTCACACCGGTTTTCTCATCTCAACCAGGCTCATGGCGCACGGGGAAGCATCGATGAAGCGCAAGCGTCGACCAGCACCCGGTGCCTACGGCGAGGATTACACGCCACCCGCAACGGACCAGGCGGGCATTTAGGGTCCTGAAGGCCGATCAACACGCGTTTTTACCGTTTTGGACTTAGGGTAAAAGGCACACGAAGGAGTTCACATGTCGCAATCGGATGAATTGGCTCGTCTCAACGGGGAGTTGGCAGCTCAACGCGATCACAACGCACGGCTCATCACAACACTGCGCGAGGCACGTGAGCAAATAGTCACGCTAAAAACCGAAGTGGATCGATTGGGGCAGCCTCCGAGCGGTTTTGCCACGGTCCTTGAGGTGCATGACGATTCAACCGCCGACATCATGGCCATGGGTAAGAAACTGCGTGTGGCGATTAGCCCGGGAGTTGAGCACAGTGACCTCACGCTGGGTCGTGAGGTACTGCTCAATGAGTCCATGAATATCGTTTCTGCTCGCGAATTTGACTCCGTCGGTGACATTGTTGTCCTCAAAGAACGGTTGGCGCAGGACCGTGCGTTAGTGGTATCGCACTCTGATGAAGAGCGTGTCATTCGCATTGGATCTCCTCTCTTTGATGAGAAACTCCGAGCTGGAGACACTTTGCTCTGTGACTCGCGCAATGGTGTTGCGATTGAAAAAGTCGCGCGTGCCGAAGTCGAAGAGCTGGTACTTGAAGAGGTCCCCGATATTCACTACGAGGATATCGGTGGTTTAGGCGATCAAATTGAAGCAATCAGAGATGCCGTCGAACTCCCATACCTCCACGCCGAACTTTTTGCGGAATATGAACTCAGGCCCCCCAAGGGCATTCTGCTGTATGGCCCTCCTGGTTGCGGGAAAACGCTTATTGCCAAGGCGGTTGCTAACTCTCTCGCCCAGAAGGTAGCGGAACGTACCGGTGTTGAAGAGGGCCGTTCATTCTTCCTCAACATCAAGGGTCCTGAATTGTTGAACAAATATGTTGGTGAAACTGAACGGCACATTCGGTTGGTATTTCAGCGAGCACGCGAAAAGGCATCCGAGGGTATGCCAGTGATAGTTTTCTTTGACGAGATGGATTCACTGTTCCGAACTCGGGGTACAGGTGTCAGTAGTGATGTTGAGAACACCATCGTGCCGCAACTCCTGAGCGAGATTGACGGCGTAGAAGGACTCGAAAATGTAATCGTGATTGGAGCGAGCAACCGCGAGGACATGATTGACCCAGCAATCCTTCGCCCAGGAAGACTCGATGTGAAAATTAAAATCGAGCGTCCTGATGCTGAGTCCGCACGATCAATTTTCGCCAAATATCTCACCCCCTCGCTACCTCTGAATCTCGAAGACCTCGCGGAAAACGATGGTGACGCGGACATCGCTTGCAAAAACATGATTCAAGCGGCCGTGGAACGGATGTATGCCGAATCCGATGAGAACAGGTTCCTGGAAGTGACCTACGCCAACGGCGATAAGGAAGTTTTGTTTTTTAAGGACTTCAATTCCGGTGCCATGATCGAGAATGTGGTTGCTCGGGCTAAGAAGTCGGCTATCAAGGAGTTTTTGGCAACAGGCGTGAAGGGCATTCGCGTTCAACACCTGCTAGATGCATGCCTTGATGAATTCCGAGAGAATGAAGACTTGCCCAACACCACAAACCCGGATGACTGGGCTCGGATATCCGGGAAGAAGGGTGAAAGAATCGTATTCATTCGAACGCTGATTGAGGGTAAAAAGGGCACCGAACCCGGTCGGTCCATCAATTCAATCAACACGGTATCCAATACCGGTCAGTATCTTTAGTCATCACCCCGTGGAAGCACTATGACAGTACATCGCGTGATGGGCATCGAGACAGAATATGGAGTGTCAGTGCCTGGACACCCAACCATGAATGCCATGGTGACAAGTTCTCACGTTGTGAATTCCTATGCACGACAAGTTGGCCTTGATCGCAGTGCGTTAGCACATTGGGATTACGCGAGGGAGAGCCCGCTTCGCGATGCACGCGGTTTTGACATGAGTCGCGCCGATGCGGATCCTTCGCAATTGACCGATGAACCCGACGATGAACTTGGTCTGGCGAACGTGATACTCACTAATGGTGCACGGCTTTATGTGGATCATGCCCACCCTGAGTATTCATCACCCGAAGTGACAAATCCCCGTGATGCAACCTTGTGGGACAGAGCTGGCGCGTTAATCATGCATCGCGCGTCGGAGATGGGTCCTTCATTTGATGGCGCGCGAATAAAACTCTACAAGAACAATGTGGACAATAAGGGTGCGTCGTACGGCTGTCACGAGAACTATTTAATGCGACGCGAAACGCCATTCAATGACATTGTGCGAGGGCTCATTCCTTTCTTTGTCACTAGGCAGATTTTTACCGGCTCGGGGCGGTTGGGTGTTGGGCAAGAAGCTCAACGCAAAGAATTCCAGATTTCCCAACGCGCGGACTATTTTGAGGTTGAAGTTGGGCTGGAGACGACACTGAAGCGTCCACTGATCAATACTCGTGATGAGCCTCACGCGGATCCAGAAAAGCACCGCAGGCTTCATGTAATTGTGGGTGATGCCAACCTTTCAGACACAGCAACGTTACTCAAGATGGGGTCTACCTCCCTTGTATTGGCGCTCATAGAATCTGGATATGCCTTTGATGCGGACTGGGAGATAGCGCACCCCGTTGCTGAACTCACACGGGTTTCCTACGACACGAGCCTTAGTCATCTGATCACGATGAGGAACGGACAAACACTTCGGGCTCTGGATATCCAATACAGGTATCTAGAAGCCGCTAAAAATCTGTGCGAGCGGACGGGGGCGCACGACGAACAAACGATTGAGATTCTTCAACTGTGGGAAACAACCCTCCATTCACTCGAGAATGACTTGATGAGCTGTGCCTCGACAATTGATTGGGTGGCGAAATATCAGCTCATGCAGGCTTACATGAAACGCGATAAGTCCAATTGGTCTGATCCTCGACTTGCTCTTGTAGACCTTCAATACAGCGATGTGGACCCAAATCGTGGCATCGCAAGGGCACTTGAAGTTAAGGGATCCTTGCGTCGGATCTTTACGGATGCAGAGGTTGAGCAGGCAGTCAGCGAGCCACCATCTGACACACGTGCCTATTTCAGAGGGGAGTGCGTGCGCAAGTACCCCGAGAACATTGCAGCAGCGTCATGGGATTCTGTTGTATTCGACACCGGCGGCGACACACTTTTGCGGGTTCCAACACTTGACCCGCTTCGAGGGACGAAGCATGGAGTTGGAGAAATATTGGGTCGTTCAGATAGTGCACGTGACCTCCTAGAGGCACTACAAGCACCAGACCAATAGATTCGACAAACGATCAAGTGCAAAAGGCGTTACGCTGTCTCCATGCCAACTCAAGAGCATTCACAATCAAAGGGTAATCGTCGTGATTCGGATGACGAATCTTTAGACGCCGATGTCGCTCTGGACAAGCCCGCTCAAACCGGCGACTCCGAACTTGATTCCGATGTTGACGCAATATTGGGCGATATTGATGAGCTCCTTGAAGTCAACGCAGAAGATTTCGTTAAGTCCTTTGTTCAAAAGGGTGGCCAGTGAATTCACAGTCTTCATTTGCAGAATATCTTGCAAGCATCAAATCAGGGATTGCTCAACCAGTGTTTGGTTCACATGGGGGCTCTGAAATTGATGCGCCACACGGAACGACCATTGTGGCCGTTAGGTACAACAAGGGTGTCATCATGGCTGGTGATCGAAGGGCCACAACAGGCAACATTATTGCTCAAAGAGACATGCAGAAGGTGTATCCCACTGATGAATTCTCGGTGGTGGGTATAGCAGGCACTGCCGGGTTGGCCATCGAGCTGGTCAAACTTTTTCAAGTGGAACTTGAACACTATGAAAAGATCGAGGGTACATCGCTTTCTTTGGACGGAAAAGCAAACAGGCTTTCGAGTTTGCTCCGCGGAAATCTTGGGATGGCGATGCAGGGTCTCGCTGTCATGCCACTGCTTGCGGGTTTCGATTCCGCCCGAAGTGTGGGCAGGATTTTTTCCTATGACGTGACCGGCGGCCGCTATGAAGAACATGATTTCTATGCGGTTGGTTCTGGAGCCCATTTTGCGCGGGGATCTCTCAAGAAGTTGTCATCGATTATCCAGGAACAAGACGATGCCATAACCGTGGCGATAGAAGCGCTCTATGACGCCGCTGATGATGACAGTGCAACAGGCGGGCCAGATGTCAACAGAGGAATTTACCCACTCGTTTATTCAGTTGACAAAAGCGGCGTTGTGGAGATGGATGCACCCCGCATAGAGGCCCTCTCACGAAAAATGCTGCAACGAAGGTCGGTTAATCCCAATGGGGGTACCAGCACGGCTGGAATATCAGGTGATCGCTCATGAGCATGCCCTATTACGTTTCACCGGAACAGGTAATCGCTGACAAGGCTGAATTTGCGTCCAAGGGAATCAAGCGTGGACGTTCTGTGATAGTTCAGAGTTGTAGTGATGGCATTCTCTTTGTAGCTGATAATCCCTCACGAGCACTGCATAAAGTTGGTGAGATCTACGACCGCATTGGTTTCGCTGCAGTGGGCAAATACAACGAGTTCGAAAGCCTTCGTGTTGCAGGCGTACGGCTCGCAGACATGCGAGGTTATTCCTACGACCGTGCTGATGTGACCGTTCGAACGATTGCTAATGCTTATGCACAAACACTAGGTTCAATCTTTATCGATGCTGCCAAGCCATACGAGGTGGAGATTGCGGTAGCTGAAGTCGGATTCGATGTTGATCATGACCAGCTTTATCGAATTTCATTTGATGGTTCGGTGCACGACCAAGCCGGGTTCATCTGCATGGGTGGCGACTCTGAATCAATGAGTGCTTCCATTTCTGAGCAATTCCGAATTGACCATTCGGTGTCAGAGGCACTTAAGATCGCCATAAGGGTGCTGCGGGGGGATGCGCCGCACGATGATTTGGAAATGGCCTTTTTAGATCGCTCACGGCCTCGGAGAACTTTCGTGCGATTTGATCAGTCACACATCGCTGATCTTGTGAAGTAGGGATGCATGGAGCGACGCATCTTTGGTCTTGAAACGGAGTATGGCGTCACATGCACGTTTAAAGGTCAAAGGCGTTTGAGCCCCGATGAAGTAGCCCGATACCTTTTTCGAAAGGTCGTGAGTTGGGGTCGCAGCAGCAATGTATTCCTGCAAAATGGATCTCGGCTTTACCTAGATGTGGGATCGCATCCTGAATACGCCACAGCTGAATGTGATGACTTTATTAGTTTGATCGCTCAGGACAGAGCAGGGGAGCGAATCCTTGAGGAACTATCCGTTGAAGCCGAAGAAAGGCTTGCCCACGAAGCCATCAACGGTGATGTCTATTTGTTCAAGAACAACACTGACTCGGCTGGAAATTCCTACGGGTGCCATGAAAATTTCCTCATAGATCGCCATACGGATTTCGCGCATCTTGCCTCGATGTTCATTCCCTTTCTCATTTCCCGACAAATAACCGTTGGGGCTGGAAAAGTGGTCCAGACACCGCGAGGTGCTAGTTATGCAATAAGCCAGCGCGCCGACCACATGTGGGAAGGTGTTTCGAGCGCAACCACAAGATCACGGCCGATCATTAACACTCGGGATGAACCCCATGCAGATGCAGACCTATATCGACGGCTCCACGTCATTGTGGGGGACAGCAATATGAGTGAGACGACTACGCTCCTCAAGGTTGTCAGTGCGCACCTCGTGTTGCGAATGATCGAAGAAGGCATCGTGATGCGTGACCTTACGCTTGCCAATCCCATTCGTGCAATTCGAGAAATTAGTCACGACGTCACAGGCACCAAAACCGTCAAGTTAGCAAACGGAAGGGAACTGTCCGCTCTCCAGATTCAATCCGAGTATTTTGACAAGGTATCGGATTTTGTAAGCCGCCGTGAGATCAAAGACCAAAGCATTCTTCAAGCGATGGATCTGTGGGGGCGTACCCTCGTTGCTTTTGAAAAAGGAAGCTTCGACACCGTGGACAAAGAAATCGATTGGGTGATCAAGTGGAAACTACTCGATCGATATATGAAAAAGCACGATCTTGATCTCGCAAGCGCACGGATAGCTCAGATCGATCTCGCTTATCACGACATCAACACTTCGAGAGGCCTGTTCTACCTTCTTGAGAGAAAGGGATTAGTCCGAACCGTTGTTTCTGAGGACCAAATTCAGAGGGCAAAGGGCGTTCCTCCGCAAACAACGCGAGCCAAACTCAGGGGCGAGTTCATTTCTCGTGCTACCGATAGAAAGAGGGACTACACCGTGGATTGGGTGCACTTGAAACTCAATGACCAGGGTCAACGGACCCTCCTACTCAAGGATCCATTCCAACACACCGATGAACGGGTTGAACGGATGATCGCAAGCCTGTAGGTATCCTCTACGAGTGATGACTCGAATGCATAGGGCGACAATTTCCATCTTGGGCTTAGGGCTATTCACATTAGCCGCATGCAGTGGTGGCTCAACAGAAGAATCAACAGCAGATTCCGGAGCAACATATTCGGTCAATGACTGCGGCCTTGGAGCGGCACCAGTCATCCAAAATGGCGCCCCAGAGGGGATCGCTATCGATGGACTGGTTATCGGTGGAACTGATATACCAATCATCAGCGTTGGACCAGATTCTCAGCCGGCTGTCGACCTGATCATTTCTGACCTCGCGCCGGGCAATGGTGCGAGCGTGGCAATTGGTGACACCATCACCGTCAATTACTGTGGTGTGGGCCAGAGCAGCGGGGCCATGTTTGATTCGTCATGGGTGCGTGGCGAGCCCGCCACCTTTGGTCTCAATCCAGGGGGACTCATTGAGGGTTGGGTACAAGGTGTACCAGGAATGCAGATCGGTGAACGCAGACTGCTTCAGATTCCAGGGGACCTCGGGTACGGGGCAAATGGCACCGGGGGCATCGCACCCAATGAAACACTGATCTTTGTCGTGGAACTTGTTGATATCAACCAATGATTGGAGCACCGTGAGTGAGCGAACTAAGCCTGAAATAGATTTCATTGAGGGACCTGAGCCCGAAGAACTTGTTATCACGGACATAATCGTGGGCGAAGGTGCAGAAGCACTTCCAGGGGCCCAAGTTGACGTCCATTACGTTGGCGTGGATTTCGAGACCGGTGAGCAATTTGATGCATCTTGGGATCGTGGCGAAAGCATCGCATTCCCACTGGCGGGACTGATTGCCGGCTGGCAAGAGGGCATTCCGGGCATGCGCGTTGGCGGTCGCCGACAACTTGTAATTCCACCGCGATTGGCCTATGGCGAAAGCGGGGGCCACCGATTATCGGGTCGCACGCTCGTTTTCATCATTGACTTACTTGACACGCACTAAATCACGCTAGATCAACAGTCCTTTTTCTCTCATGAGCGGACACCAAGTCAATGCGTCGGGATAAAACTGAAAGACTCCTGAATCTTGTGTTTGCCCTCATGGGTACGCAGGGTTCAATGAGCCGCTCAGAAATCAGGTCAACAGTGGCTGGGTATGAGTCAAGCGAATCGGATGAAGCCTTCGAGAGAATGTTCGAAAGGGATAAAGACGAACTGCGAAGCATGGGTATTCCCGTGGAAACAGTCTTCGATGCTTTTGGTGATGCTCTCGGATACGTCATTGCACCGGATTCCTACGCATACATAGATCTGCAGCTAACGTCACGGGATTTGACAGTTCTGAGTATCGCAACACAGGTGTGGGACAAGGCCGTCCTTGGTAGGTCGGCGCGCACCGCGATGCGCAAAATAGAGGCTAAAACAGATAAGTCGGTTACGAACTCTCCACTCATTCAGGGCGTAGCCCGAGTGCGCGCTCAAGACGGCGCGATCATCCCGCTTATGAATGCTGCACGCGAGAAAAAAGTAGTGAAATTCCTATACCGCGCACCCGGTCACGAGTCTGAGAAACGGTCGATTGAACCATGGGCCGTCATATGTCGTAATGGAAATTGGTACGTCGTGGGCCACGACCAAGACAGGGGGGAGGAGCGCACTTTCAAGCTGACCAGGATTCAAGGTTCAGTAAATGTAAGCGCGCAGCCGCACACTCAGGATCCCCCTCACAACAGAACCAGGACAGTTGAGCTGCCACCCGAGGAGTCTCTTACTGACGCAACCATTTGTGTCAGTGCAGGGAGGGGAGGATCCCTAATGAGGCACGCACACAACATTACGTCTAACAATGGAATTGACGTAATAAAAGTCAAGGCAAGCCGAGCCGAGCTCATTACATGGATGCTGTCATCTGCGAATGCTATCAACTCGGTAGAGCCACAAGGGTTACGCGAAGATCTGTTGGCTTCTCTCGAGTGCCTAGCAACTGCTCATGAACTTGGGGGTCTTGGCAGTGGCTGAAACAGTCAATGAACGATTAGCACGATTATTGGCATTGGTTCCCTGGCTCTCCGCTAGACAGGGAATAACGCTAACTGCGGCTGCGCGCCACTTCGACATCAGCGTGGAGCAACTGACCAAAGATCTATGGCAACTCGTCGTATGCGGGCTCCCGGGATATGGGCCCGATCAACTCGTTGACATTGACTTCTGGGACGACGATCGAATTTGGGTTCAGGATCCACAGACACTCACGACGCCACTTCGACTAACCGCTGAAGAAGGCGCTGCCCTGTCCATCGCCCTCCGATTAATCTCACAAATTCCCGGTGTTGAGTATCGTGAGGATATCGATGTCTTGATAGCTAAGCTCGATGAAGCCTGTGGAGCGACTTCAGAGTTAGTCCAATTAACACCGCAAACGAATCAGGCATTTCGCGACACGATAAACGCTGCCCTTGAGGGTAACGTCCAAGTTGCCATGACCTACTCCTCGGGCAGCGATGAGGTCACGGAGCGCCGAGTTTCTCCCATCAGGGTTTTTGTGGTTGATGACTATATGTATCTCGAGGGATATTGTGAGCGCGCAGAAGCCCGTCGCATTTTCAGGCTCGATCGCATTTTGTCCATTGAAATGGTCCCAAGAAGTGTTGCGGTGTCACACCAAAAACATGACCATCTCCTCCATGCAGGTGGTCTTGAATCATGGATAGTGTCGAATGACAATTTCGGCGACACTCCTCGCGCACTGGTCCAAGTGGACCCGGGGAGCTCCTGGGTAGCCGAGGAACCCTACGTAGAAGTGATCAGCACCAAGCCCCTCACGATCAGCGTGCCTTACCTGACCGAGGATTGGCTTGTGCGATGGGTCATGAGCCTTGGTGGCTCAATCCAACTCCTCGAGCCCAGACACTTGATCAAGGAGATTGCCCAGAATGCGCGTGCCAGCCTAGCCGCGCTTTCGGCTAGGGATTAGGCTTTGAAGGGTTAAGGTGGATCCGTAGGTTTAAACGGATTCGGGAGCGCGGTCCGCGCGAGGACTGGTGATTGAAAGAGGTACAAAGTGTTTAGTAACTTGAAGGGCTGGGAATGGCTCATTATTGTTGCGCTGCTTCTACTTCTTTTTGGCGCCAAGAGATTGCCCGATGCGGCACGGGGATTAGGCCGATCACTGCGCATCTTTAAGGCGGAGACCAAAGGCCTGACCGATTCTGCAGATCCGTCTGAGCCTCTGGATGCCACAAAGGAAGTCACAAGCAGCGAGGGTCAAACCTTTTCAGAGGAAAACAAGTCCCCCGAAAAAACTGAAAGCTAACCAATCCCCATGGCGATTATGGATCGCATAGGACGGGGCAAGGACACGTCGAAGAATCCATCAGACTCACCCAATGCAGGTGCTGAGACACCAGAGGATTCACGTGGGTCACATGTTGCTATGCCACTCACGGAGCATTTACGCGAGCTCAGAAATCGACTGTTTAAGAGCGGGATAGCCATTGTCGCCGGGATGGTCCTTGGTTGGATTTATTACGCTGAGATTTTCGCCTGGATTAGCAGACCGTTCACTGATGTTATTGCCGAGGCGCAGGCAGATGGAAAAGATGTAACGCTTGCGCTTACAGGCGTTGCTGACCCATTTGTTCTGCAGATTCAAGTTTCTGCGGTCGCTGGATTGGTTCTCAGCGCCCCGGTTTGGCTATATCAACTCTGGAGATTTGTAACTCCTGGCCTACACCGCAATGAGCGCCGATGGGCAATCGGGTTTGTGGTCATCGCGACCCCACTATTTGCTGCCGGAATTACCTTGGCCTATGTAGTCATGCCGTTGGGCCTGGAAATTCTTCTCGGTTTCACACCTGAGAACGTTGAGAACATCGTCTCAGTTGACAAGTACCTGTCATTCTTTTTAAGGACCGTACTCGTATTCGGGGTTGGCTTTCTGACCCCTTTGTTCATCGTTCTGTTGAATTTTGCTGGAATCCTCTCGGGGAAGCGACTTGTTTCTTGGTGGCGATGGATAATTTTCATTGTTTTCCTGTTCTCTGCGGTCGCCACTCCGACTGGAGATCCCATTAACCTAGCGCTCTTGGCCGGACCCATTTTGATCTTGGTTCTCGTGGCCGTTGGTATATCGCTCCTTAACGATCGAAGACGAGCTCGCAAGCGCGGAATTGATTTTGATGCCTATGGCGATGATGAACTTTCTCCCCTCGATGACGAATTGCCTGAATAGCTTCTCATCCCATGATTTTGACGGTCGTGCCTTAGGCTGCTCACATGCCAACCGCCGCTGAACGATACGCGGCAGCAGCGCAAAGGTCTCAATTAAGAAAAACCTTTGTGGGTGCCTTCGTCGATCAATATGAGTTTGAATTAGATCCCTTTCAAATTGAGGCCTGCAGGGCCATCGAATCTGGCAAAGGCGTTCTCGTCGCTGCACCCACGGGTTCGGGTAAAACGGTTGTCGGTGAATTTGCAATTTTCAGGGCGCTTGAGGAGGGAACAAAGTGTTTCTACACAACACCCATCAAGGCACTTTCGAATCAAAAGTACGCCGAGTTGGTTGCTCGTTACGGTGAAAAGAACATAGGTCTCCTTACCGGTGACAACAGCATTAACGGTGAGGCGCCCATTGTGGTCATGACCACCGAAGTTCTGAGAAACATGCTTTATGCAGGCTCTCAGACCCTTTCTAATCTTGCTTATGTCATCATGGATGAAGTTCATTATCTGGCCGATCGATCCCGTGGAGCGGTATGGGAAGAAGTGATCATCCACCTACCCTCATCCGTCACGATTGTGGCACTCAGTGCAACGGTGAGTAATGCGGAGGAATTCGGACAATGGCTCGCAACGCTGCGCGGCGAAACGGAAGTGGTTGTTGAAGAACACCGACCTGTTCCGTTGTGGCAACACGTCATGGCGGGGAGGCATTTGTATGACCTCTTTGTCGACGACACTGGCCATGAGGTCAATCCGGAACTTATTGCACTTACTCACGGCGGTCGCCAGCAAAAGCGTGACGCTTCCCATTCTCGTGGTAGAAACCAACGCTCACCACTGACACCCTGGCGCAGCGATGTTGTCGAGCGCCTCGAGGGGGATGGGCTGCTCCCAGCCATCTATTTTCTCTTCAGCCGTGCTGGTTGTGATGATGCGGTGGAACAAGTATTGCGATCTGGGCTTCGTCTCACTGACCGTCAGGAACAAATCTCAATACGTTCCCAAGTTCTTGAGGCCACCAGAGACCTCCCTGATGAGGATTTGGCTGCCTTGGGTTTCTCCGATTGGATTGACGCACTCGAAAGGGGAGTGGCTGCACACCACGCGGGCTTATTACCTCGGTTCAAGGAGATCGTGGAAGTCCTGTTTCAGCAAGGGCTGCTAAAAGTAGTTTTTGCTACAGAGACTCTCGCTCTGGGAATCAACATGCCAGCCCGGTGCGTAATCCTTGAACGCTTGGTCAAGTGGAACGGTGAAGCACACGTTGACCTATCTCCAGGGGAATACACCCAGTTAACCGGAAGAGCGGGCAGGCGCGGAATCGACGTTGAAGGTCACGCTGTGGTTCTGTGGCAGCCTGAATTGGATCCGCGCACACTGGCGGGTTTGGCTTCAACACGTACATACCCATTGAAGTCGTCATTTCGTCCCAGTTACAACATGGCAGTCAATCTTGTGGGAAGTATTGGTGCAACCCGCGCCAGAGAACTACTCGAGACTTCATTTGCTCAATTTCAAGCGGATCGATCGGTCGTTGGGCTAGCGGCGGAGTTGCGAAAGCTGGAAGAGGCCAAGCAGGGATACGCCGACGCTATGCGGTGTCATCTCGGCGACTTCAATGAGTACGCGGATCTGCGTAATCGAATCGCACTTGCTGAGAAATCTGATAATCGCGCGGCCGTTCAGCATCGACGTGCTTCCGGCGATGCTCAATTGCGCTCTCTCAAGGTTGGCGACGTCATCATGCTCGCTTCTGGGAAAAAGTCAGGTCCAGCGGTCATAATTAACCCTGCCTCAGTGAATACACGAGAGGAGCCTCGGCCGGTCGTCATGACCGGCGATCGACAGATTCGACGCCTCAATCACCATGACGGACTACATGACCTGTCGCCGATTGGACGTGTTCGGGTGCCCAAATCGTTTACTTCGAAGGATCAAAAACTGCGCAAATCTCTGGCGGCCCAAGTACGGGCAATTGCTTCAGAGACAGGCGATTTAGGCAGACGCTCGAAGAAATCGAGCAAGGTCAACCCTGAGATTCAAGGTCTCCGCGACGCCATGAAATTGCACCCCTGTCATTCGTGCGAGGATCGAGAGGCTCATGCTCGGTGGGGGGAACGGTTCCACAAAATTGACCAGCAAATCACTGAGGTTCAAGGGCGGATGAAAGGCCGCACAAATACAATTTCTCGCCGATTCGACCGGCTGTGTGAAGTTCTAGGAGACCTTGGCTACTTGGCACGTGGCAGTGGTGCGACCGGCAGCGAGTGGCGCGTCACCGACAGAGGAGAGGTGCTCAAGGGCATTTACTCAGAGGCAGATCTTCTCATCGCGCAGACCATACTCTCGGGGATCCTCGATCCCCTCGATCCAGCGTCATTGGCCGCAGTATGTTCCTCATTTCTCTACGAGTCACGCAGGAATGAATACATTGATACCCCATCGGTTCCCGGTGGACCCACGGAACGAGCGCTCGAGCGAATCACGAAAGTCTGGGGCGAATTAAGTGGGGTTGAAAATAATCACAAATTGCACGATCTGAAGCGAATTGACGCGGGGCTTTGCTGGGCAGTTTATCGCTGGGCCAAAGGCGCAACCCTCATGAAAGTTTTGACGAGCAACGACATCACTGCCGGAGACTTTGTGCGCTGGGTGCGTCAAGTCATTGACCTTCTGGGGCAAGTGGTCACGGTCACGCCCGTTGATTCGCCACTACACCAAAGTGCGGTCGATGCCATCGCTCTTATGCAACGCGGTGTTATCTCTTACTCCGCAACAAACTGATAGCTGCTAATTCGGTTCACAATTATTCAGAAATGGCTTGGTATAGATCCGAGATAAATCTCTCAACCCCCCAATTTTGGCCGAGGGTGGCTAACGCGAGTTCATCAACAGGTGAGTTGGGTATGTTGAAATCCCAAGCGTTCACAGGCAGTCCTACTTCCGCCGTGATTACTTGTCGGGCACGTGCTAAGTAGTCTTGGCTTTCGAGCAATTTGGCACATAATCTGGGTGTAAGTGGTTTCGCCGCATTCGGAGCGGCCGCTGCTGCGATTAATGCCTCCAGGTCACCGAATTGACCGATGAGCGTGGCTCCAGTTTTGTCCCCGATCCCCGAGACACCTGGCAGACCATCACTTGGATCACCGCGAAGAACCGCGAAGTCGAGATACTGACTTGGCGTGACACCGAAACGTGAAAGTACATCGGCATTCGTAACGACTGGCCAACCCTCGATACCCCCATTCATTTGCAAGAGAATTGAAGTTGATGGCGACACCACCTGCATCATGTCCTTGTCACTCGTGACTACCAGATTGGGACCCTGGTTTTGAGCCGCAACTGATGCGATGACATCGTCTGCCTCGAAATTGTCGAATCCGATCCTTGCGATCCCACATGCATCGAGGATCTGGGCAATAGCTCCAATTTGTGGACCGAGGGTGTCCGGAACGAGTTCTACGCCATCTAGTTCGGCATCAAGGGCCTCTTCAACGCGGTGCGTCTTGTAACTGCTTACAAGGTTTACGCGCCACTCGGGACGCCAATCTTGGTCCCATGCAGCAACCAATCCTGCCGGCTGATGGATTGTGATTAACTTTGTGAGCATCGACAGAAATCCGCGCACCGCATTGTGCGGGTGGCCATCGGGAGCCGTCATCTTTTCGGGCAGTGCATAGAACGCCCGGTAATACAAAGTTGCAGTGTCTAGGATCAACAAATTCCCGGCCATCTGCCCAGTATGCCACCAGAGAATGGGTTCTCCGACGTACTCAACTAGTCGAGCGATTACTCTTGGCAGATGGACATGAACAAGGAATATCCCGCCCGTGTCGCTCGGGTGGGCCAAGCGCTCGCCGACGCTCATTCATCCGCCATGATTATCACGCCAGGCTCAGATTTGCTCTACCTAACCGGCTACAACGCCATCCCACTGGAGCGCATCACCGCACTTGTCATAGCACCCGACGCAGCCCCGTTCATGGTTGTCCCGCGCTTGGAAATTTCGACGGCACTCGCTAGCCCATTCGGTGACACTGGTTGGGATGTTCATGGGTGGGGTGAAAACGATGACCCTTATGCCATCATTCGCGAGCGAATCCCGTCGCTCAATGGAGCAGTTCTTGTTGACAACCACATGTGGGCCGAACGGGTCCTCACGATCCAAAAGGAGTTCCCGCAGGCTTCTATTGCGCTTGCCGCCCCGATCCTCGCGGAGATTCGGATGCGCAAGACGCCCTATGAACTGGACGCTTTGCGTGATGCAGCGGCTGCCATCGACCGTGTTCATGCTCGTGTGGCTCAGGTGTTGCGCGCAGGGCGCACCGAAGCGGATGTAGCCCGTGACATCAGCGAGATGATCATCGCCGAAGGCCACCAAAAGGTCGACTTTGTGATTGTTGCCTCAGGCCCTAACGGTGCAAGCCCGCATCACGAAGTTAGTGACCGGGTGATACAACTCGGAGACCCGGTTGTTGTTGACATTGGAGGCACCATGCCTTCCGGGTATTGCAGCGACTGCACACGTACATACAGTGTTGGTGACCCTGGATCGGCGTACAGGGAGAGGTACGCGGCGCTTCAGCTCGCCCAAGAGAAGTCCACGCGAGCCGTGAGCAATGGTGCCATCAGTCACGATATCGACGCCGCGGGCCGGAATGAATTAGAGTCACACGATCTTGCTCAGTACTTCATCCATAGGACCGGCCACGGGATTGGTCTGGACACTCACGAGGAACCCTATATTGGAATCGACAATCCCACGGTCATCGAAGAAAACATGGTATTCAGTATTGAACCTGGCTTTTACATTGATGGTGTCCACGGTGCGCGGATCGAAGATATCGTGATTTGTACCGCCAATGGCCCTGAAAGCATCAACAAACAAACACGTGACCTAGTCATTATCGAGCACTAGGCGTTTGGGCCAAGGTTGTAAACATGCAGATATGGAACGGCGGAACAGTCCCGCGTTTAGTGTCGAATTCGGATGCCGCAGCACTCCTCGACTTGGCACGGAAATTCGGCGCCGAACAATTGACGCCGATCGCTGATACTTGCGAGGAAGACGGATTATTTCCTCGGGAACTAATTTCCACTTTAGGTGAGTTGGGTCTACTCAATTTGCCTTTTGCTCATGTGCGCGATGCCGACATGGAACCAGTAGGTGTCAGCACGAACCTTCAGATCCTTGAAGAACTCGCAACCGCATGGATGACGGTTGGCTTGGCTCTGAGTGTTCATCAACTTGCAGCGTCGGCGCTCGTTAAGTTTGGTAGTCAAGACCAAAAGGACTTGTGGTTGGACTGGGTGATCGGTGGGAATACGTTGGGCGCGTACTGCCTGTCTGAGCCGCACTCAGGCTCGGATGCTGCAGCGCTGCGCACAACTGCTGTTCGCGAGGGACTTCAATACAGGCTCAACGGAGTTAAGGCATGGATAACCCATGCGGGAGTGGCCGACTTTTACATCGTCATGGCGAGAACCAGCGAGCATAAAACTCAAGGAATATCGTGTTTTTTTGTTCCGGCAGATATACCAGGATTAACTTTTGGAGCCCATGAGCGAAAGATGGGTGGGAATGCGTCGCCCACCGCACAAGTTCACCTCGATAACGTCCTCATCCCTGAAATTCATCGCATTGGAGTCGAGGGGCAGGGGCTTGCAATCGCATTATCAAGCCTGGACATGGGAAGGCTAGGCATTTCTGCCTGTGCCGTTGGATTGGCTCAATCAGCTTTGAACACGGCCGGCAAATATGCAGGCGAACGGGAACAATTTGGGCAGGCGATTGCGAACTTTCAAGGCGTCGGCTTCATGTTGGCGGACATGGCTACGTCTATTGCAGCGTCACGAGCGCTTTATCTTGATGCTGCATTTCGGGTAGAGATCGGTGCCCATGGTGGTATCGGTGCAGCAGCGGCCATGTCGAAACTCATGGCCACGGATAGTGCGATGAAGGTAACCACTGACGCCGTTCAAGTGTTGGGCGGAAACGGCTACACCAAGGATTACCCCGTAGAGCGCTATATGCGGGAAGCGAAAGTTCTACAAATCGTCGAGGGAACCAATCAAATCCAACGCCTTGTTATTTCTCGGTCACTCCAATCGGAAGCTGGCGAATGACAGGTACTCAGCATTCCAGCACGCTAATTGTGAATGCGCACATCTATTGCCCGAGCGTTCCTTTTGCTTCCGCACTCTTCATCCATCAGGGCCACATTGCTTGGGTGGGTGACGGATCAGGGGCACAGGTGCATGAAGAAATCGCAGACCGAGTCATCGACGCTCGTGGTCAATTCATAGCGCCTGCCTTTGTTGATGCCCATGTACACGCCACCAGCACAGGCCTGCTCCTTGATGGACTTGACCTCACAGGTGTTCGACACCGCAAAGAATTGTTAGACCTGGTGAGTTCATATGCGCGGCTAATAAAGGGCGCACCTGTCATTGGACACGGCTGGGATCAGACTGAATGGACGGATCCCACACTACCCTCGAGGACCGAGATCGATCGTGCTTCATGGGGCAGTGTTGTCTACTTGAGCAGGATTGACGTGCATTCGGCACTCATTTCATCGGCGCTCCTGGCCCAGGTGCCAGAAGCTGCTCGCATTGAGGGTTTCGGGGATCACTCGGTGTCCGCCCAGGCGCATCAATTATTGCGGGCTCAGGCCCTCGATCACATCACAATGGATCAACGCCGTAATGCCCAGATCGCGTTTGGTAATCATGCACTCGCGCGCGGAATCGCAAGTGTTCACGAAATGGCAGGACCAGCAATCAGCAGTGCCGATGATGCGCGCCTTCTCATGGAACTCTCCCGCAATGGGTTTGGTCCGGAGGTCTATCTGTATTGGGGTCAACTTGCCTCAGAGGGTGGTCTGGCAATGGTTCAAGAGTTGGGTGCGGTGGGGGCTGGGGGAGACCTATTTATCGATGGAGCGATTGGATCGCGCACGGCCGCGCTGCATTCTGAATATAGTGATGCTCCGGACACATCGGGTGTCTCCTATCTGACCTCGGAGCAAGTCTCTGATCATGTGAGTGCATGTAGTGACGCGAATATTCAAAGTGGTTTTCACGTAATCGGTGATAGAGGGATGAGTATCGCCCTCGACGGTATAACCCGGTCATTCGACAAAGGTCGCTTTAACAAACGACTCAGACACCGTCTCGAACATGCGGAACTCACAACGAATGATCACATGCAAGCTATCACTCAATTTGGGATCACGAGCAGCATGCAGCCCCTATTTGATTCTTTGTGGGGTGGGCCAGGCGGCATGTATGCCAACCGTTTGGGGGAGCGAAGCCACCAGATGAATCGCTGGGGATCACTGCTCTCACAAGGCGCATCTGTATGTTTTTCTTCCGATGCTCCAGTGACCGATATGGATCCGTGGCGAGCCGTTCATGCGGCCATGTTCCACAACAATGTAAGCGAAAGAATTAGTGCTCGTGCTGCATTTTCGGCACACACCCGAGCCGGATGGCGCGCACTCGGCGCACAATTTGATGGAACCGGTGTTATAGAGGTTGGAAGCCCTGCCCACCTCGCAATGTGGGATGTGGAGAACTATTCAGTCCAGGTACCGGATCAACGGGTTTCGTCCTGGAGTACCGATCCACGGTCTGCAACGGCACCACTGCCTGATCTTGGCTCTGCAAAAAACCCATCGATTCCGACATGCACAATGACTCTCGTTGGTGGCCAAATCCGACACGCACTCGGTGATTTGGAAGAGTACCTCTAGCATGCGCCGACTATTAGCACTCGTAATTGCTGGCCTCGCGGGCCTCTTGCTCGCAGGTGCCTACGAACCCATCAACATCTGGTTCCTTGCGCCCCTCGCAATTGCGATTTTGGTGGCCATCCAATGGGATGCCAAGAAGATCGATGGCTTTCTCACCGGTCTTGTGTTCGGCTTTGTGTCATTTTTCGTCCAACACATGTGGTTGCGCGTTGTGGGGGCGGACGCTCAACTGATTCTTTCGATCTACCTGGCGGTGTGGATTGCATTTGTGGGACTTGGCACCGCATTTCTTTCTCGAAATTTGCCAAAGTGGATCGCTTTACTAGGAATCACAGGGCTGTGGGTACTCGAAGAAGCACTCCGAGGTCGATACCCGTTTGGTGGTTATCCGTGGGCGCGAATTGTTTTCAGTCAAAGTGATGGGCTTCTAGCACAATGGTCAACACTTCTGGGGGTTCCGGCCGTTACCGCGTTGGTGGTCCTTATCGCCACGTCAACAGTCATCGCTCTCAGATACCGCACACGGCAAACGATCGCGGTTGCCATCGCCGTCATCCTCGTCTCAATAAGCATTCCTCGATTGATTACCACTAACACCACTTCGGAGAGCAATCTGACAATCGCAGTGGTTCAAGGCGGAACACCGCAAACTGGATTAGGGGCAATGGACGTGCGAAAAGCGGTCCTCGAGAATCACGCACGGGTGACAGTTGAGTTGGCCGATCAAGTGAGGAAAGGGGAGGCTAAACCTCCTGACCTCGTTCTCTGGCCCGAAAACTCCTCGGACTTAAACCCTTTTCAAGACCTTGAAGCTCAAACAATCATTTCTCGAGCGAGTCAGGCTATTGACGCACCAATACTCGTGGGTGCTGTTGTCGATTCTTTTACTGATCCCGATAATGAGGTGTACAACATGGGGATTCTCTGGGACCCGAAAACTGGCCCAGGGGATACGTACATTAAAAATGCACCAGTTCCATTTGGTGAATTCATTCCATTTCGGTCCCTCTTGACGTCGCTCATTAGTCGTTATGAGCGTGTACCTCGCGATTTCGCGCATGGGCAAGAGCCTGGAATTTTCACGGTCAACGGAATCACACTTGGCGATCTCATCTGCTTTGAAGTCGCGGTAGACAAAGTTGTCAATCGTGTGATCGATGAAGGCGCGGGCGCGCTGGTTGTGCAGACCAACAATGCAACCTATGCGAACTCTGCACTGCCCGCACAACAACTGGCAATCGAGAAAATGCGTGCAATCGAAATGGGTCGGGCTGTTGTGGTGGCTGCGACTACCGGCATCAGCGCATTCATAGATCCAAATGGCAATGTTGAGCAGATCCTCGCCGACGGGGAAGTGGGTGCGTTTGTGGTTGATGTTCCCTCGATCACGGACCGTACGATTGGCTCCTTCCTCGGGCCACTCGTGGAGATTTTCCTCAGCCTTGTTGCCCTCGCGCTACTCGTTGTTGCGTGGACTCGTCGGCGGACGAACCCGCAGGTTAGGCTTTGAGCATGTCTTTTGCCGAATCACTAGGCCGCATTTTGGTGATTATTCCCACCTACAACGAACGTGAAGCACTTCCACGAATTCTTGAACGTGTTCGCGCCAGTGTGCCAGAAGCGGAGATTCTCGTGGTGGATGACAATTCACCCGATGGAACTGGTGAGATCGCCCAACAGTGGCATGAAACTGATCAACAGATTCACGTCATGCACCGATTGGCCAAGAATGGCCTGGGTGCCGCCTATCTGTCAGGGTTTGCCTGGGGCTTGCAAAATGGTTTTGATGTCCTCGTTGAAATGGATGCTGATGGCTCCCATCAACCCGAGCAGCTGCCAAATCTCCTTGAAGCTCTCAAAACAGCAGACTTGGTCCTTGGGTCCCGTTGGATCGATGGGGGAGGGACCGAGAATTGGTCAAAAGGCAGAGAAGTGCTCTCTCGTGGGGGAAATACCTACACGCGTTTAATGTTGGGCATCGATATTTTTGACGCAACAGGCGGGTATCGAGCATTCAAGGCCGACACGCTACGGGCACTTGATCTCAATGAAGTTGCCAGCCAGGGCTATTGCTTCCAAGTGGATCTGGCCTGGCGCGCGCAACAGCGGGGTCTTGTGATCACCGAGGTCCCGATTACTTTTGTCGAGCGTGAGATCGGTACCAGCAAAATGAGTCAGAAAATCGTTACCGAGGCCCTATGGAGGGTCACGGTTTGGGGGGCACAACGCAAGGTGAGTCAGGTTAAAAGGCTTCTCAGCACCAGATCGCGAACTCGATAATGTTCTTGCGAAGAATTGTTTTCATCGGTTACCCACTTGCTGAATTTCTTGTGCTTTGGTGGGTTGCGAGTTTGATCGGTTGGGGCTTCGCGCTCCTATTGGTCATTGCTGGGTTTCCCGCCGGTGCCGCATTGATGCGAAACGCTGCCGCCAAAGCGACCACACTCCAGTCGGCCGATCCTGAACAACGCCCAACAATTGCACGCAGCACCACCATGATGTTTCTAGCTGGGATCCTGGTGATGATTCCTGGATTCATCACTGACGTGGTCGGCATCGCTCTGCTCTTTGCGCCATTGCAACGTGTGGTTGCACGGTCTACCGGTGCCTGGGTTGGTGCACGCATGACACGTGTCCCCGGTTTTAATTCATCTGGATTTTCGGGGGAGCAGTTTGGTTTCTATGCACAGGGGGATGTAGTCCAAGGCTTTGTTGTTAATTCCCAGGATTCAGAATCGAACGAGCACACTTCTCAAGAAGAGGATGGAAAAAACAATGGTGGGAACCCATTCGGGCTCCCACCACGGATCGAAGAATAGTTTTTTAAGCGCTGCGCTTGAGACTCAACTCACCACGCGCTTCATGTAACAGTGCGACTCTTTCGTCGTATAGATCTGCGAGTTCCTTGAGAGTGCGACGTTCCAAGAGCATGTCCCAGTGTGTTCGTACATAACGTTCCTCTGGCTTCTCTGGTGCAATCTCATTGGGCCGTACTCCAACCGCACCACACCTGCAGTCCCATTCGTGCGGTATTTCATCTGCTTCGGTAGACATTGGGATCACGGTTTCGTGATTATTAGGACAGATATAGGTGACAAGGATTCGCTCAGCAGCAGGTACGTTGTCATCGCGCTCAAGACTGAGTGCACCAAGCCGGGTTCCGCGCATTGATGTTTCGATCATCAGGGCCCCTTCCGTCTATTTATGACCCGCCCATGCGGGTATATCCCTAAGACGCCTGAGCGACGCACTCGGTTCCAGCCCACAAAACACAGACTTATCCGCTCAACGTGAACCTTGTGATTATGTGAATTAGGTCCAAGGACTTCAGGCGAGAAATACCGTGAAACCACGGTAGAAAGCACTCAATGCCCCTTGTAACATCCAGTTACCGCACAGAACCCAGAACAGGGGATCAACATGAAAAATCCAGCTGAAAATAATGGTTCAGGGGACTACGACTTGTCCGACGAGGTCTTGGACGGTGCCGCGGGAGGAGGAGACGCGCCGGTCAAAAGTGCATCGAATATTCCGTGTTGATTTTGCGGCATAACTTTAAGGGCCCCAAGACCCAGTATCATGGCGCTGATGAGCGAGGGCGAAAATAAAACCCATGAGTTCGACCCCCATGCGGGTCGGGCGCTGGATCGCCTCATCAACTTTTCAGACGCAGTAGTTGCAGTCGCAATAACCGTACTGGTTCTACCTCTGGCTGATATCGCGATTCCCCAGGAAGACACATCCGTCTGGATGGTGCTCAATGCGCGCCTGGGTGAAGTAATCACTTTCCTCTTCACATTCTTCGTGGTTGCGGTCATGTGGCGGCTTCATAACAGGATATTCAACGTGCTTGTGGCCTATGACATGCCAATTTTCTGGCTCAATATGCTGTGGCTTGCGGTCATTGTCTTTTTGCCCGTGACCAGTTCGCTATACGGAGTTGGTAAGGAAACGGGATCCTCATGGTCCTCCGGTTCGCTCAGCGGAGCGGGACTTCTCTACTGGCTGTCCCTGGCGGCAATTTCGGGTCTTGGCACCTTCATGGCGTGGCATGTGCGTAAGAATCCTCAGTTGGTGGACGCTCGAGCTCTGGCAGGTATCCAGACCCTCAGTTGGCATGCGCGGTATCGAGGCGCTGCCTATGCCGGTTATTTTGTGCTCATTGGAGTTGTGTCTCTTTTTGCCCCTGAGATATCGGCGTGGATGCCGCTGGGGCTAATCCCTTTGGGTCGGGTTATGCGACCAGAGTCATAACCACCCCGATAACGCCGATAATGCACATTATGTCAGAATTAAAACAATGAGCATTTCACACGCGGGCTGTGTCAAGATCACCACATGCGCATCGGCGGGATTGAA
>JAFMDS010000025.1 GCA_017857175.1 Candidatus Nanopelagicales bacterium
AGTTAGCGAGTTTCCTTGTGCAGAGTGTGTGTCTTGCACTTCACGCAGAACTTCTTCACTTCAAGACGATCTGGATCGTTACGACGATTCTTCTTGGTGATGTAGTTGCGGTCTTTGCATTCTTCGCATGCCAAGGTGATCTTGGGGCGGACATCGCTGGCCTTGGCCATTGCATTCTCACTTCCGTTAAACGCACAACCTGTGCGGGTTTTTCATTTTGAGCCAGACACCATTGTGCCCGATCCACTTATTAGACGTGCATGTGCCAGTAGCGAGGGCCGGACTTGAACCGGCGACACAGCGATTATGAGCCGCTTGCTCTACCACCTGAGCTACCCCGCCGAGCGTAGAAAGACTCCAGTTTCCTGACCTTTCTTCCGGGCCCCTTTACGGAATCGAACCGTAGACCTTCTCCTTACCATGGAGACGCTCTGCCGTCTGAGCTAAAGGGGCGTGAAGCCACGCAAGCGTACACATGAACCCCTCAAGCCTGGACGCCAGTACCCCGCCTGTTTGACTAGAGCCATGAACGCATCTTCCACATCGAGCACCCCCTGGACCACCGCGAACCTCCCCCAGCTCACCGGGCGCAGGGTGATCGTGACCGGGGCCAACTCTGGACTGGGCTTTGAAACGGCAAAAGCCCTCGCTGGTGCTGGCGCCGAGGTAACCCTGGCCATTCGAGACCTGACCAAGGGCGAGCATGCCGCGGCAGCAATTGGCCCTAATGCCACGGCCATGCGGCTGGATCTGGCCGAGCTTGCCTCGGTCCACGAATTTGCTCAAAAGTGGTCGAAGGCCAACCCCGAAGGCTTGGACATCCTGATCAACAACGCAGGAATTATGGCGATCCCCCGAACCGAGACCCCTGATGGTTTCGAATCGCAATTGGCCACCAATCACCTTGGCCACTTTGCCCTTACCGGGCTTCTCATCCCCGCATTAGTTGCGATCCCCAACTCCAGAATTGTCACGGTGTCATCTCTGGCGCACAAAATGGCGCGGAAAATGAATTTCGATGACCTCATGGGCGCCGCCAAATACAGCGCCTGGGGCGCATACGGGCAGTCCAAGTTGGCCAATCTCCTCTTCACCGCTGAACTCCAACGCAGGCTCACCACCGACGGCTACTCCACCATTGCCGTGGCCGCCCATCCCGGTTTCTCCGCAACCAACCTCCAAGGAGTTGCGGCGAAAATGCGGGGGAACAAGCGCGAATTCCAAATCACTGAATTTGTAAATCGGCGGATCGCGCAATCAGCGCAGATGGGGGCACTCCCAACATTGTTTGCGGCAACTGCACCGGGAATTCCGGGCGATAGTTATGTGGGTCCGTCAGACATGTGGGAAACCCGCGGTAATCCCAAACTGGTGGGCCGCTCCGCCTCAGCCCAAGATATGGAGCAAGCCCGAAGACTCTGGGATATCTCCCAAGAACTCACGGGTGTCACGTATCCCCTGTGATCAGAGCCTGAAAAAAATGAGTAGGCCCCACGAACTGGGCCCTGCACCAAGAATTATGTGGGCCCCTCTAAAGAGGGGCCCACAAACACGTGGCAGATAGTGGATTCGAACCACTGAAGGTAAAACCGACGGATTTACAGTCCGCTCCCATTGGCCGCTCGGGCAATCTGCCGTAATGCGCGCCAAACAATACATGTCCACCATGCTCACGTAGCAGTCGGTTAGATTGCTACCTGACATATCCGCATGAAAGGGGCCCCACATGGCTGACAGCAGTTTCGACATCGTCTCCGAAGTTGACCACCAAGAGGCAGACAATGCCCTCAATCAGGCGGCAAAAGAGCTCTCTCAACGCTTCGATTTCAAGAACACCGGCACCACCATTGAGTGGAAAGGCGACGAGGCAATCGAGATCACCAGTGGCACCGAGGAGCGTGCCGTAGCCGCCCTCGAAGTGTTCAAGGAAAAACTGATCAAACGCGGAATCAGCCTCAAGGCATTCACCGCTGGAGATCCAAGGGCATCGGGCAAGGAATACAAAATAGGTGGCACATTCACCAACGGTCTGAGCCAAGAGCAGGCCAAGAAACTTGGCAAGTTGATCCGCGATGAAGGACCCAAGGGCGCCAAATCACAGGTTCAAGGTGATGAAATGCGTGTTTCGAGTAAAAGCCGTGATGACCTGCAAGAAATCATCGCGCTCATCAAAGGCGCCGATCTTGACTTTGCTGTTCAATTCACGAACTACCGTTAATTCGCAGAATCATTTTCTGACGTTAATTGGGTGATTCCCAATGTGAGGTCGGCTCGCGAATCAGAAATCAGAGCGCGATGTTGATCCCACTCAAGTGCGTCAAAGGGGCACACGTCAACGCAGATACCGCAATACATGCACAGCGAATAGTCGATGTCGAATGAGTCCAGCACATTGATTTTCTTGGGTCGGCGAGCACCAGCGTCGGTGACTTCTTCGGTATGCGAGTCAAGGTGGATGCACCACGCTGGACACTCACGAACACACAACATGCATGATGTGCATTTATCAGGCAGTAGCGCAATGAACGAGTGAATCATTGTTGCAACCAACTTTCAGGTGCACCCGGGGGTCGCTGACGTCGACGTGATGGGTTGCCCACTTTGCGCCCATCCTGTTTGATTTCGGGCTCAGCAGCTCCGGGCCATTCGGTCACCACGCGCGCACTCAAAACAATATTTTTACGCAGTGGCGGTAGCCCGAGCGTTTCATGTCGCAGAAGTTTTTGCATGTCATTACCTTCAAACTTCACTCCAAACATTTCTCCCACTTCCCGCTCATGCCACCCAGCGCCAGGAAACAAGGTTTCAATGCTGTCGATATGCAAATTTTCATTAGAAAGCATGGTTGAAATCAAATACGAATCGGAAAGATCCTCACGAACTAAGTGCACAACTACCTCAACAAAACTATTCCGATCCACTGCAGTGAGAAAATCAAAAAAACCAAATCCACGTTGTTTAACTTGATGCACGCGCTCATGCCACGTATCAACTGGAACGGATTCCATGGCCATCACAGCCGTCATGGGGCAACACCAGAGTGCGCAAGATCTAGGAGTGCGGCAACGAATGCATCAGGGCGCGGTGGACAGCCGGCAACATATACGGCTACATCCGCAAATTGGTCAATGCCCTTTGTAACGGGTGGTGAATCCCAGTAAGGCCCGCCACTGGTTGCACACGCACCAAAGGACATCAGTCGGGCCTCAGGGAATCGATCAATTTGTGCCAACACAGCGGGCAGTAGTGCATCGGTCACGGTCCCTGAAATCACTAGAATCGAGGGGGCTGGGGAGATCTGTTCGCCACTGACAGGGAGAAGTAAACCAGCCGTCGCTGCCGCCTCCACCTCAAGTGTGCAGCATGCCAGACCAGCGGTAATTACCTCAACCTCTATCGTTGGATGTTCAGCAAGTTGGTAACGCGTCACAGCTTGAGCCTAGCCCCACGAATTGGCTGGTAATCTGCGAGTACTCTGAGCGAGTTCAAGTGGTAACGCCGGCAACATGCAACAAAATGCAGGCAACTAAAGCAAATAACTAGTCGAGTAGAGGTTCCCACGTGGCATCCCGTGTACGGTCATCACACACGACCGGTGTTTTGCTTGGTGCCTTTGGTTACCTATTCTGGGGACTTTTTCCTCTCTATTTCACTTTGCTGGATCAGGTAGCGCCCATTGAAGTTGTGGTGCACAGAGTTATCTGGTCGTTATTTTTTGTCATCTTTATTCTTGTGATTGGAAAGAAATGGCGAATATTCGTTGCCGCCTTCACCAAGCGCAACGTCCTTCTCCTGGGAACTGCCGCAATTTTTCTTTCGGTTAACTGGCTCGTTTATGTCTATGCGGTGAGTTCCGACCAAGTTGTGCAAGCCTCACTTGGCTATTTTGTGAATCCGCTCATTTCCGTTGCCATGGGCGTGGTCCTGCTCAAAGAGCGCCTGCGCAAGGCCCAGTGGAGCGCCGTGGGAATCGCTGTGATCGCCGTGATCGTGCTGACAATTGCAGGTGGTGCACTGCCTTGGATAGCACTCGCGCTCGGGATTTCCTTTGGTACCTATGGGCTGCTCAAGAAGTTTGGCAACCTGCCTTCAATTCTCAGCCTTGGCATAGAGACAGCAGTCTTGTTTCCCTTGGCAGCCATAATCTTATTGTTCACTGTCTCCCAGGGTCAGGAATCATTTGCTGCCGGTGGCATAAGTATCACGATTCTCTTAATCCTCTTGGGACCTGTTACCGCGATTCCACTACTTGCATTTGGGGGCGCAACAAATCGCATTCCATTGTCCACATTAGGGCTTTTGCAATACATCACACCCATTGGTCAATTTGTGCTAGGAATTTTTGTGTTTCATGAGGTCATGTCCAGCGGGCGTTGGTTCGGATTCATACTTGTTTGGCTCGCCCTAGTCATCTTCTCCATTGACATGTATCGACACACTCGCAACAACAGCAAGCGAAACGCTTTGGTGCTCAGTGAGCAAGCTGAAATTGAGGCCATGGGTGCTCAGTAGCCTTAGCGGCCAGACACAATTGAGTCTGCACCTACTTTTCAACCAGTGCGCGTGACCACATAATCACACAAAGCCCCAAGGGTTTCCTTGGCAGGGATATCCGGCAATGGATCAAGTGAGCGCCGCGCATCATCTGCCCAGCGCCGCGCTTCGGCGCGGGCTTCGTCCAGACTGAAATCTGAGCGAAGCAGCTCAAGCGCTTCGACATGCTCACCGTCATCAGGCAATGGGCGCGTTAGCAGAGATCTCAGGCGCTCACCACTTGCCTCGTCCCTGGAGAGAGCGATGAGGGCGGCCAGCGTCGGGACACCTTCGCGCAAATCGGTTCCAGGCGTCTTGCCTGACTGATCTGAATCGGAAGTGATGTCAACGATGTCGTCGGCCAGTTGGAATGCCACGCCAATGCGCTCACCAAAGGCCGTGAGGGTGTTCACCGTGTCCAGATCAGCTCCCGCAAGGAGAGCCCCAAACCGGCCCGAGGTTGCAATGAGCGATCCGGTTTTATCGGCCAATACAGACAGGTGGTGCTTGACCGGATCTTGACCATCGAGGGGTCCAACAGTCTCATTGATCTGACCGATGCACAGCCTCTCAAAGGTCTCGGCCTGAATGCGGACAGCCTCTGGCCCTAGGTCAGCCAATATTTGAGATGCCCGCGCAAAGAGGAAATCGCCGGTCAGAATCGCGACGGTGTTGTCCCACCGGGAATTAGCGCTCTGCGCTCCCCTTCGCATGGTGGCTTCATCCATAACGTCATCGTGATAGAGGGTTGCAAGGTGCGTGAGCTCCACGACAACCGCAGCGGGAACGACCCCCGCTGCTTCTGGGTTGCCAAATTCGGATGCAAGAAGGGTCAGAATGGGTCGAAATCGCTTGCCACCTGCAACGACAAGGTGCCTCGATGTTTCAGTGACGAATGGGTATTGACTCTGGACAGCAGTCATCAACTGCGCTTCAACTCGATCGAGAGACTG
This sequence comes from Candidatus Nanopelagicales bacterium, assembly GCA_017857175.1. Lineage (GTDB taxonomy): Bacteria > Actinomycetota > Actinomycetes > S36-B12 > S36-B12 > UBA4592. The sequence continues at coordinate 5,487 of JAFMDS010000025.1, forward strand.
CGAGACCCGTGCTTCAAGTTGCGGGTCAGCCGCAGAGAACAACCGGATCATGGGGTCACGGTACTACCGAATGAAGATGCCTGCATTTGCCACCATCTCGATGACCGGTTGAGGAATGACACCCAACACGACGGTGATGGTTGCACTTGCCGCTAATGCAATAGTGGTGAACGCCGATGGAATGGCAACAGACGCCGTATTTTCCGTTGGCGCGGAAAAGAACATGACCACAATCACGCGCACATAGAAGAAAGCCGCAACGACGCTGGCCGCAACTGCCACAATCACGAGCCACGTTTGACCCGCGGTAATGGCAGCGGCGAAAACACTAAACTTGATGACAAATCCGCTGGTCAATGGAATACCCGCTAGGGAAAGCAAAAAGATGCTGAAAACCGTGGCCACCATGGGCGACTTCTTGCCCAGACCCGCCCACTTGGACAGATGGGTTGCTTCACCTGATGCGTCGCGAACCATCGACACAACCGCGAAGGCACCGATGGTGACGAATCCATAGGCAATCAAGTAGAAAAGGACTGCCGCAATACCTGCAGCAGTCGCGGTCGCCACACCCACCAGGATGAACCCTGACTGGGCAACTGCGGAGTAGGCCAACATGCGCTTGATGTCACTTTGGGTGATAGCAATCAGTGAGCCCACGAGCATGCTCAGAATTGCCACGATCCAGACGATAATTTCCCAGTCCCAGCGCAGTCCGCTGAAACCGACGTATAGCAAACGCATGAGCGCACCAAATGCCGCCACCTTGACTGCCGCGCCCATAAAACCAGTGATGGGGGTTGGGGCGCCTTGGTAAACGTCCGGTGTCCACTGGTGGAATGGAACAGCACCAATTTTGAAGAACAGACCGATGAGCAACATGCCTAGGCCAATGAGAACAAGCGCGCCCTCGCCTGTCTTCACCGAGAGTGCGTCAGAGATCCCCGGCAGTGAAATTGTTCCCGCATAGCCGTAAACAAGGGCCGCACCGAAAATGAAGAAGGCCGAAGCAAACGCACCAAGAACGAAATACTTCAGTGCCGCTTCTTGGGAGAGCAGGCGGCGGCGGCGTGCCATGCCCACCATGAGATACAACGGAAGGGACATGATCTCAAGTGCAATAAACATGAAGAGCAGGTCATTTGCGGCGACAAAGGACAACATGCCTGTGACGGCGAAGAGAAAAAGAGTCCAAATCTCAGTTTGAGTGAATCCGCGGCTGGTGAACTCGCGTTCATCCACCGACCCCGGCAAAGCCGATGCACGCGGAGCAAAGGAGTCACCCAATGAATCCAGTGAGCGCTCAGAAATCAGCATTGCACCGAGTAATGCGAGCACGAGAATCGTGCCCTGCATCATGATGGCTGGGCCATCGATGGCTAGCGATCCCCCGGCCGTGATCACCCGAGTGTCACGGATGGTGAAAAGCCAGAAGCCTGCTGAAATGATCGCTCCATAGGTGATCAACATCTGTATGAATCGTCGTGAGGCGCGAGGGATGAATGCCTCAACCATCACGGATACGAGCGCAGCCACAAAAATTATAAGAATCGGGGCAATGGCGGAGTAATCAATTTCCGGTGCACTGAAAGTGTTCACTCTGCACTCCCTTCGCTGACGGTGGAATCAATTGGAGCAAGTCCCACCTCAATGGCTGGATCTGTGGCGCCAATCGTTGTCATGACACGATCTACCGCGGGATTTACCACGTTGAGCAACGGTGCCGGGAAAACACCCAAAATGATGGTGAGTGCGGCAATGGGCACCAGCGCTGTGATCTCACGCCCATTGAGATCCTTCATGCCAGCGCAGTCAGGGTTCAGCGGTCCCGTCATGGACTTTTGATAGACCCGAAGGACATAAGCCGCAGTGATGACAATGCCCACCGTTGCGAGAGCCCCCAGCCACATGTATTGCTGGAAAGTACCCAACAGAACAAGGAATTCACCGATGAAAGACACCATGCCCGGCAGAGCAAGGCTGGACAACGCGGCAATGAGGAAGAAGCCGGCAAGTACAGGTGCCACTTTGTTCACACCGCCAAAGGATGAGAGCTGGGCTGAGCCGCCCCGACGTGAAATCAGATAACCCGCGGCAATGAAGAGCCCTGCGGTGGAAAGGCCGTGAGCGACCATGTAGATGACAGAGCCTGTTTGCCCAATCGAGGTAAACACGAAAATGCCAAGAACAATGAAGCCGAAGTGGGACATGGATGAGTAGGCGAATAGCCGCTTCATATCTGTCTGTTTCAAAGCGATGAAGGCGCCATAGAAGATTCCAACCACCGCGAGGGTGATAACAACCGGGGCGTAAAAAGTGCTCGCGGCCGGGAAGATCTCCAGGCAGTAGCGGATCATGCCGAAGGTTCCGACCTTGTCCAGGACACCAATCAGCAATACAGACGTTCCGGGCTGAGACTGTCCCGCTGCATCGGGCAGCCAGGTGTGGAACGGCCACAAGGGCGCCTTGATGGCAAATGCAAAGAAGAAACCAAGGAAAAGTAACTTTTGCACATCAGGATCAATGTCCAAACCAACAAGTGTGGTGAAGTCAAATGTTCCCGTTCCCGTGATCTGAGCGGAAACAACATAAAGCCCAATGAGCGATGCCAACATGAACAGACCGCCGAGCAAGCTATAAATCAGGAACTTGACGGCGGCGTAAGAGCGCTGCGGGCCGCCGTATCGACCGATCATGAAATACACGGGAATCAACATGACTTCAAAGAAGACGTAGAACAGGAAGACGTCAGTTGCCGCAAAGACACCAATCATCAGAGTCTCGAGGGCGAGAATGAGTGCGAAGTATCCCTTGACGCTGCCTTGGGCCTCCACTGCTTCATTCCAGCCGCCAAGGATGACGACGGGAACCAGAGTTGCTGCCAGCGCGATCAGGACGAGTGCGATGCCATCAATGCCGAGTGAGAAGTTGATGCCAAAGGCTGGGATCCACGAATAACTCTCAACGAATTGGAATGGCTCTGCCGAGTTGGCATCAAATTGCAGTGCCATGACAACGACCGCACCGAGGGTGACAACCGAGAAAAACAACGCGACCATTTTGGCTAGGGCGCCATTTGCTTTGGGCACCAACATGACAACGACGCTGCCAATAAGAGGGATGAGGCCAATCGTGGTCAGCCAGGGGAAATTATTCACTAGATCCTCACCAAAACGAGAGCGGCAATTACCAAGACAGCGCCGCCCACCATGGACAGTGCATAGGTTCGGATAAACCCAGACTGCGTGCGACGCATGCGACCTGAGAGTCCACCAACCACGGCTGCGGAGCCGTTAACGAATCCGTCCACAGCCTTGTTGTCAAACCACACAAGGAGTCGGGCAGCGTAATTTGTTGGAGCCACGACAAGTGCGTGGTTCACCGCATCTCCGTACAGGTCCTTGCGGGCTGCGCGGGTTAGCCAGTTGCCTGCAGGAGCAACTTCGGGTACTTCGCGGCGGCCATAGGAAATCCAGCCAATAATCGCACCGATGATCACGACCACGAGGGTGAAGACAATGTAGACACTCGATGGCAAAGGTGTCGGCTCACTCTCAAAGCCCACAACTGGCTCCAACCAGCTTTCAATGTCTCCCCAGAACAGCAGGGCCATGCCAAGGAAAGTGGAACCGAGTGCAAGGACGATCAGCGGAATAGTCATGACCTTTGGTGACTCGTGAGGGTGGACATCGTCCTCCCAGCGCTTCTTGCCAAAGAAAGTCATAGCGATCATGCGGGTCATGTAGAAACCCGTGATGCCTGCAGCTGCAACAGCAGCCAGGCCGATGAAGAGGTTCTGTTCAAAGGCAGCATGAATGATTTCATCCTTGGACCAGAAACCAGAAAATGGCGGGATACCGATAATGGCCAGGTAACCAGCCATGAATGTGATGAAGGTGATCACCATGACACCGCGAAGTGCCCCATAGCGGCGCATGTTCACGTCGTCGTTCATGCCGTGCATCACAGAGCCTGCGCCAAGGAACAGGCCGGCCTTGAACACACCGTGGGTGAGAAGGTGGAAGATGGCAAAGACGTAACCGATCGGCCCAAGGCCAACTGCCAGCATCATGTAACCGATCTGGCTCATGGTGGAGCCGGCAAGGGCTTTTTTAATGTCGTCCTTGGCCGAACCAATAATTGCACCCATGAATACCGTGATCAGCGCAACTATGACAACCACCGTCGCTGCGATCTCGGCATTGTTGTAGATGACATTGCTTCTGGCGATCAGGTAAACGCCCGCGGTCACCATGGTCGCTGCGTGAATAAGCGCCGAGACGGGGGTTGGGCCTTCCATGGCGTCGAGCAACCAAGCCTGAAGTGGGAACTGGGCCGACTTGCCCGCAGCCGCGAGGAGCAGAAGTAAACCGAGTGCGGTCAGTGTGCCTTCGCTGGCATTCGTGGCCGAGCCGAACACGTCAGAGAAGTTCACGGAACCAAATGTGACAAACATGAGCATGATGGCCAAACTGAGGCCAACGTCGCCAACGCGGTTGATGATGAAAGCCTTTTTACCTGCCGCCGCGGCCGATGGCTTGTATTGCCAGAAGCTAATGAGCAGGTAACTGGCAAGGCCAACGCCCTCCCAACCGACATAGAGCAAGAGGTAGTTATTGGCCAGAACGAGCAACAGCATCGCTGCAACGAAAAGATTCAAGTAGCCAAAAAACTTGCGGCGGTCTGGATCATGGGACATATAGCCCAATGAGTAGATATGAATCAAAGCACCAACGATGGTGATCAGTAGAACAAAGACCATGGACAGTTGATCAAGTTGGAATGCGAGGTCAACACTGAAGTCACCAACGAATACCCACTGATAAGCCACTTGCGAAATGGTTCGCTCCTCAGCGGGGAGGTCCATCATGTTTATGAGCATGAGCACACCGAGCACGGCCGAAGCTGTCACGGTGAGAACTCCAAGGTATGGGCCCCATGAATTGGATCTCCGGCCAGTGAACAGCAGGATCGCTGCTCCAGCCAAAGGCAATGCAATGAGCAGCCACATGAGGGAGAAGATCCCCTCGGCAGGCATAACGGTCACGTACTTGTCCTATTCCTTGTTTGCGAGTTCTTATTAATATTTCAACAGATTGGGTTCATCGATGGATGCACTCTGGCGCGTTCGGAACACTGTCACGATGATGGCCAGTCCCACCACAACTTCTGCAGCCGCCACAACCATGACGAAGAACGCCACGGTCTGACCATCAAGATTTCCGTTCATGCGCGCGAAAGCCACAAATGCGAGATTCGCCGCGTTGAGCATCAACTCAACAGACATGAAGACGATAATCGCGTTGCGTCGAACCAACACTCCAATTGCTCCAATGGAGAACAGCACCGACGCGAGAATCACGTAGTTTGTTGGATTCACTTGGCACCACCTTCGCGGGAATTACCGTCAAATGAATCGCCCTCAGACAGTTCAAGGACCTCTGAGACGTCGCGGTGATCAACAATGAGTGAATCGTCGCGACCGCGAACTGGTTCTGGGACGCTATCCAGGGCTAATGAGCCATCGGGCAAAATCGCTGGGGTATTGACTGCGTTGTGACGGGCATAAACACCCGGGTTGGGCTTGTTTCCCGGATGTCCCGCACCCACCATGAAGCGCTCTTCAGAGAGTTCGCGCTGCGACTTCTTGGGCTTCCAAAGATCGCGATGCGTCAGCACCATGGCACCAAGCCCCGCAGTGATCAACAGTGCGGCTGTTGCCTCAAACGCAATGAGATAAGGACCAAAAATGAGGTGCGCAATACCTTCGACGTTGCCACCGTATTCGGAGTTTGCCGCTTCAAGGCCGACATCGGGCATTCCTGAGATTGCCGTGCCAAGAAATGCAACGAGGAGCACGCCCAACGCCAGTCCGAACAAAATTCCAGCAATGCGCTGCCCACGAATCGTCTCAATGAGCGAATCTGAAGAGTCCACACCCACAACCATGAGAACAAAAAGGAAGAGCATCATGACTGCGCCTGTGTAGACAATGATTTGAACCATGCCAAGGAATGGTGCCGAGTTTGCAATGTAAAGAACCGCAAGGTTGATCATGGTCATGGCAATAAAAAGTGCGCTATGCACGGCTTTGCGGGATACCAACATTCCGATGGCACCGATAACCGCAAGGCCACCGCAAATCCAGAAGACGAGAGTTTCGCCGAGGTTGTTCACGACTGCGACCCCTCCTGCTCAGGAACCGCGCCAGTGATCTTGTTTGCGTAGTAGTCACGGTCGGTTGTGCCGGGAACCATGTCGTGCGGCGGCGCAATCATGCCTGGGAGCATGGGAGCGAGCAGATCCTGCTTTTCATAGATCAAGTCAGTGCGATTGTTGTCGGCCAACTCGAATTCGTTGGTCATGGTCAATGCGCGGGTAGGGCACGCCTCAATGCACAGACCGCAGAAAATACAACGGAGGTAATTGATTTGGTACACGCGACCGTAGCGCTCGCCCGGGGAGAAACGTTCTTCATCTGAGTTGTCCGCGCCTTCAACGAAGATTGCGTCAGCGGGGCACGCCCAAGCGCACAATTCGCAGCCAATGCACTTTTCAAGGCCATCGGCCCATCGGTTGAGCTGATGGCGGCCATGGAAACGTGGTTTAGGTGGGTACTTGGTTGCATCCTCGGGGTACTGCTCGGTGACCACCTTCTTAAAAATCGTGCCGAAGGTGACTCCGAAACCGCGAACAACTTGGGGCAGCTCAGCCATTGTTCTGCTCCTCTTCCTGCTGATCAATTGCTGGCGCAGCGGCGCCTGCATTGGATTCGATTGCCGGTGCGCCGGCAGCAGCCATGACCCTGCGGGGAGTGAACTCAAAGCGCTGACCGGGCATTGGTGGAACCGGGTGACCCCCCGCTGTTGAATCAAATGGAGTTGCATCGCGGGCAGCCTGCTCAGCGTCAATGCGCGCTTGCTTCTTGTCTGCACGAGCCTGAAGTAGCCACGAACCAATCAGCAGAATCGCGATGACGATGGCCCCACCGATGAGCAACTGTTGGTTGGTGACGCTGACGTCATCGCGGAAGACTCGAGCAGTCGCCACAATCATGATCCAAAGAATCGAAGCAGGTATGAGAACTTTCCAACCAAATTTCATGAACTGGTCATAACGCAAACGCGGAAGTGTTGCCCGAAGCCAAATAAACATGAAGATGAAGAGCTGCACCTTGACCAGCCACCACAGAATTGGCCACCAACCGGTGTTTGCTGAATCCCACAGCGAAATGGGCCATGGTGCAAGCCATCCGCCAAGGAAGAGAGTGGTTGCCAACGCAGAAACGGTGACCATGTTGATGTACTCGGCCAAGAAGAACATGGCGAACTTCAACGAGGAGTACTCGGTGTGGAATCCACCGACCAGTTCGCCTTCAGCCTCAGGCAGGTCAAATGGTGCACGGTTGGTTTCGCCCACCATCGAAGTGACATAGATAAGGAACGACGGTAACAAAATCACCGCGAACCAAATGGGTTCCTGCTTCACGATTATCTCTGAGGTCGACATGGAGCCCGCAAACAAGAACACCGCAACAAAGGACAGGCCCATGGCGATTTCATAGGAAATCACCTGCGCCGTGGAGCGAAGCCCACCCAAGAGGGGATAAGTGGATCCGGAGGACCAGCCTGCAAGAACGAGGCCGTAGACACCGATGGAAGCAATTGCCAGCACATAGAGAACAGAGACGGGGAAGTCAGTGAGCTGCAGTGGTGTTTCGACACCAAAAATCGACACTGTTGGACCGAATGGAATCACTGCAAATGCGAGAAACGCTGCAGTTGCAGAAATAACGGGAGCGATCCAGAAAACCGCGACGTGCGCGGACTTGGGAATGATTTCCTCTTTGAATGCGAGTTTGAAACCATCCATCAGGGACTGCAGCAAACCCTGTGGCCCAACTCGGTTGGGTCCAATGCGGTTCTGCATGCGCGAGACCACTCGACGTTCCCACCAAATGGTGAACAGGGTGAGCAATACGAGCATGGCAAAGATGGCCACGGTCTTGAGAATCACCAGCCACCAGGGGTCGGTACCAAAAAGTCCGAACTGGGAACCACTCATGCGGCACCTCCTGTTGTGGCGGCAACTGTGACGGCCTCACCCATGCCCGCACCAAGTTGTGTATATATATGTGACCCTGGTGAATTCATGGGCAACCAAACACTGCCGTCGGCAACCATGCCCACCTCAGCGGGGAGCGTGATGGAACCACTCGGTCCGCTTACCGCGATAAAAGCAGGGGTCCCCAGCGCCACGTGATCATTTTCAGAGATGAGTACGACGCTCGGCCGTGCCGTGGCTGCCAGGTGCGGTTCATCCTCTTGCATGAGACCTGAATCGAGCAGGAGGCGCCAAGTTGCCAGGGTGGGCCCTGCGTCAACCGACTCAGCATTTGTTGTTGGGATATCAGCACGCCCCCCGTTCCATGTGGGGATCGATGCGATTTCCTTGCGCAGTGTGTTGGTATCACCAGAGAGACTGCTATCCATTGCACTCGCAAGCATGGCTAGAACACCTGCGTCAGAGAGTGTCAGTGCATCACGGAAAGCAGCGGCAAATGGCTTACTGCGACCTTCCCAGTCCATAAATGTTCCGGCCTTCTCGGTCACAACCGCAACCGGGAACACCACATGGGCCCGCTCGGTTATATCCGAGTGATGGTTATCAAGTGCTACCACAAAGTCTGCCGTGTTGAGTGCCTCAATCAGCTCAGCTCCCTGAGGCATATCGCTGGGTTGCACTCCAGCTGTGACAACTGCCTTGATTGAACCGCGGCTGATCGCGGAAATAAGTTCGGCTCCGCTCAGTCCTGCATGGGGTAGTGAGTCGGCATCGACGTTCCACACAGTTGCGATTTGTGCGCGCGCATCGGAATCACTGATTGGACGACCGCCCGGAAGCAGTCCTGCGATTGCACCCATTTCAAGTGCACCACGCTCCCCTGCGCGACGTGGAATCCATGCGATCTTCGCACCTGTTGATTCAGCGAGCCGTGAAACCGAACTGAGTAAACCTGGAACGGACGCTGCGCGCTCCCCCACCACTACGACGGCTCCGGGTTGGCTCAGGGAATCACGAACTGCAGCGTCAAGGTTGCTGAGTGCTTGTGCCTCAGTGCCGGCCTTGACAGAGATCCAGTTGGCAGCCAACTTTTCGCTTCCGAGTGAATAGACCGGTGAAAGTGTGTGCACCTTGGTCCCTGCCTCTGCAGCTTTACGCAGACGCAAGAAAACGATGGGTGATTCATCCTCGGGCTCGAATGCAATCAGGAGTGCAGCTGGTGCCTGCTCAATATTGCGGTAGGTCGTGTGCAATGTGCGACCTGCAACCTCTGCTGCCAGGAATTGTGATTCCTCAAGTGAAAGTGCACGCGCCCTGAAATCAATGTTGTCGGTGTTCAATACTGTCCGAGCGAATTTGGAGTAGGCGTAGGCATCCTCCACGGTTGCGCGGCCACCCACGAGAACACCTGTTGAGCTACCTGCAGCCTCTAGTCCTGCAGCTGCCACCGACATTGCCTCGGGCCAGGAAGCGGGGCGCAGTTCGCCATTCTCGCGAACAAGTGGGAGTTCTACTCGACCATTGCTTTGGTAGGCAAAAGCAAATCGGCCCTTGTCGCAGTTCCATTCCTCATTGACCTCGGGGTCATCCCATGCGAGGCGACGAGTGACAACTCCCCTGCGGTAATCGGTGCGCAATGAACAACCGGATGCGCAGTGTTCGCACGTGGTGGGAACAGAAACGAGATCGAATGGACGAGCGCGGAAACGGTATGAGGCACTCGTGAGCGCACCCACGGGGCAAATCTGAATCGTGTTACCCGAGAAGTACGAGTCAAATGGTTGGTCATCGGCTGTGCCAACCTGCTGCTTGGCACCACGCTCGAGTAATTCCAGTGAAGGATCTCCCGCGATTTGATCAGCAAAACGGGTGCACCGAGCACATGAGACACAACGCTCGCGATCCAACAGGATTTGCGCATTAATGTTGATGGGCTTGGGAAATGTTCGCTTCTCACCTTCAAAGCGAGACTCAGGACGACCAACACTCATGGCCTGATTCTGCAGCGGGCATTCGCCACCTTTGTCGCAGATCGGACAGTCGAGAGGGTGATTGGCAAGAAGGAACTCCATTACTCCCTCTTGCGCAACGCGAGCAACCTCAGAAGAATGCTGGGTCTTGATAACCATGCCGTCAGAGACCGCTTGTGCACACGCCGGTTGTGGCTTGGGCACACCATCTATCTCGATCAAGCATGCGCGACAGGCTGCAACAGGCTCAAGTAGCGGATGGTCGCAGAAGCGGGGAATTTCAATTCCAATTTGTTCGGCCGCACGAATGACAAGAGTGCCCTTGGGCACTGCCATTTCAACGCCGTCAATGACAACATTGACCAGATCAACCGCAGGGGCCACGCCCGCATTACTAGTTTGGGGATCGTTGGTGATTGTCATTAAACACGAGCTCCCGAGAATACGTAGGACTTAACCGGATCAAACTGTTCATCAGCAGATGTGTGCGTTGCCGCTTTAAATTCGTCACTGAAATATTTCATTGCACCGGGGTACGGGGTGGCTGCGGCATCGCCCAACGCGCAAAATGATCGACCCGCGATTTGTCCGCATAGCGTGGTGAGTGTGTCCATTTCCGTTTCAGTACCGTGGCCGTGTTCAAACTTTTCAAGGACTCCCGTGATCCAATATGTTCCTTCGCGGCACGGTGTGCACTTGCCGCACGATTCATGCTTGTAAAACTCGAGCCAACGCGTTACGGCCTTCACCACAGAAACAGTTTGATCGAACACCATCGGTGTTCCCGTGCCGAGCATTGTTCCTGCTTCAGCCATGGCTTCATAGGTCAATGGCAGGTCAAGGTGTTCCGGCGTCAACATGGGAACACTGGAGCCGCCTGGTATCCAAAACTTCACTTCACTGCCATCGCGCATACCGCCGGCATAATCCAACAGTTCACGCATTGTGATTCCGAGCGGTGCTTCATAGATGCCCGGGCGTTTCACATGACCTGAGACTGCGAACACTTTGAAGCCTGGTGACTTTTCAGTTCCAAATTGACGGAACCAATCGACACCACGATCAACGATGTACGGGATATTTGCGATTGTTTCTACGTTGTTGATCACTGTCGGTGATGCATAGAGACCTGCAACGGCGGGAAATGGTGGCTTCAGGCGTGGCTGACCACGGTAGCCCTCGAGGGAATCAAGCAAGGCAGTTTCTTCACCGCAGATGTACGCCCCAGCGCCTGCATGCACGGTCACCTCTAGATCAAAGCCGGAGCCAAGAATGTTCGTGCCGATTAGGCCTGCTTCTCGAGCCTGCTTGACAGCATAAGCAACCTTGCGAATGGCTTCGGGTACTTCGCCGCGGATGTAAATAAATGCGTGGTTGGCGCGAATAGCGAAGGATGTGATGATCACGCCTTCAACGAGAGCATGCGGGTTGGCCATCATGATGGGAATGTCTTTGCACGCACCCGGCTCTGATTCGTCAGCGTTCACCACCAAATAGTGGGGCTTGCCATCATTTTGAGGAACAAAAGACCACTTCAGGCCAGTGGGGAATCCAGCACCGCCGCGACCGCGCAGACCAGAATCCTTGACCGTGGCAATGATGTTGTCAGGGGTGTCTTTCAACGCCTTGGCAAGTGCTTGGTAACCACCGTGGCTGCGGTAACCGTCAAGCGTGTAAAGCGAGGGGTCGTCCCAGAACTCTGTAATGACAGGTGTGAGTTTCATGAGTTGTTTGATCCCTTCGCCACCATCAGTCCCGCGAGCATTTTTGCGTCAACACTGTTGCCCTCGGTTGCGAGTTCATCGCTTGCCATTCCCAGTGTGTGTTCGGTCGCTTGAAAATCACGGATCTTGGGTCCGCGGGTTGACCAGACTTCTTCGCCTGCAGCCAATGCGTCAATGACACCTACTGCTGACTCTGGGGTGACATCGTCCATGAACTCCCAGTCGACGGTCATGACGGGAGCGTGGGTGCATGCCGCCTGGCACTCAATGCGCTCTAGCCAGAAGTTGCCGTCAGCCGATGGACCATTATGAGTTGCGCCGAGGCGTTCGGCGACTTTCTCATAAACAGCGTCCCCACCGAGAAGTCCACACATGGTGTTGATGCATACACCGATGTGGTGTTTGCCCACCGGGCTGAATTTGTACATGGTGTAGAACGTTGCAACCGCGGTCACTTCAGCTTGAGTGATCTCAAGAATCTCAGCGCAAGCCGCGATCCCTTCAGTGGTTACTTCATCTTGGGCACTTTGTACAACGTGGAGCATGGGTAGCAATGCCGATCGAGGATTTGGGTAGCGAGCGGCAAGCTCGCGCATCTCATTGCGTGTTGCCTCAGTGATTCCACGTGAAATTTCGATAGTCATACTTACTTGTCACTCACTCTCATTTAACGATCAACCCCACCCATAACCGGGTCAATGCTGGCCACAGCCGCAATGACGTCCGCGATCATGGACCCTTCGCTCATGGCTGCGACTGCTTGCAAGTTGTTAAACGATGGGTCGCGGAAGTGAACGCGATAAGGACGCGTGCCACCGGTGCTCACAACATGGGCACCCAACTCACCGCGGGGTGACTCAATGGGGACATATGCCTGGCCCGCTGGAACGCTGAATCCTTCGGTCACCAACTTGAAGTGATGGATCAACGCTTCCATGGATTCACTCATAATGTGCTTGATGTGCTCTGGTGAGTTGCCCTGTCCATCGCCACCGATTGAGAGTTGCGAAGGCCACGCAATCTTTTTGTCCGCGACCATGACCGGACCTGGCTTCAAACGGTCAAGGCACTGGTCCACGATGTTGAGCGACTCTTTCATCTCCGCGATGCGGATGAGGAAACGACCATAAGCATCCGATGTCGTTTGAGTGGGCACGTTGAACTCATAGTTCTCGTAGCCGCAATACGGCGCGCTCTTGCGCAGGTCGTGCGGCAAGCCGGTTGAGCGCAGTATTGGTCCGGTGATTCCCAGAGCCATGCAGCCCGTGAGATCGAGATAACCAACTCCAACGGTGCGACCCATCCAAATGGCGTTGTCCACCAACAGATCTGCCGTGTCTTTCAAGCGCTTGCGCAAAAGTACGACGGTTTCGCGGATTTTTTCCTCAGCACCTACGGGAAGATCCTGCGCCACACCGCCGGGGCGAATGTAAGCGCTGTTCATGCGCAGACCCGACACCATTTCAAAAATGTCGAGAACCAATTCGCGCTCGCGGAATCCGAAGATCATTGCGGTGAGTGCTCCGAGTTCCATTCCACCCGTTGCCAGCGCAACAAGGTGCGATGAAACCCTATTGAGTTCCATCATCATGACGCGAATAACGTTGGCGCGCTCAGGGATTTGGTCCTCGATGCCAAGAAGTCGTTCAACCGAAAGGCAGTATGCGGCTTCGTTGAACATGGGTGCTAAGTAATCCATGCGAGTGACGTAGGTGACTCCTTGAACCCACGTGCGGTACTCCATGTTCTTTTCAATCCCCGTGTGTAGGAAGCCAATGCCGCAACGAACCTCGGTGACCGTTTCGCCTTCAAGCTCAAGGACCATGCGCAAAACACCGTGGGTCGACGGATGCTGTGGTCCCATGTTGACCACGATGCGTTCGTTCTCACCTTCAGGTGCAGCTGTGATGGTGTCCCAGTCACCTCCGCCACCGAGGTTATAGATGGTGCCCTCGGTGGTGTCGTAACTTCCGGAGAATGGATCAGCAGTTGTCGTCATTAGTTGTATGACCTCCGCTTGTCAGGGGCGGGAATAGTCCCACCCTTGTAATCAACGGGAATTCCGCCGAGTGGATAGTCCTTGCGCTGTGGGTGACCCACCCAGTCATCCGGCATCTCAATACGCGTGAGTGCGGGGTGACCATCGAAAATAATTCCGAAGAAGTCCCACGTCTCACGCTCATGCCAATCGGCCGATGGGTACACCGAAACAATAGATGGCATGTGACGATCACTATCGGCCGTTGTCACCTCAATACGTATGCGGCGATTGTGGGTGATGGACATGAGCGAGTAGACAACGTGCAATTCGCGGTCTAGATCATGTGGGAAATGGACACCGCTCACACTGGTGCACATTTCAAAACGAAGTGCGGGTTCATCGCGACACTCGGTGACAAACGCAATCAAGGCATCTTTGTGAACGTAGAAAGTCATTTCGCCTCGGTCGATCACAATTTTTTCAACAGCGCCAGTGACATTCGCGTCTGCCAGAGACAGAGCAATTTCTTCAGCGACTTCATCGAACCAGCCACCGAAGGGCGGTATTGAGGCACCGGGCATCACGATCGGTGCGACTAGCCCACCAAAACCGCTGGTATCTCCCGAGCCTGCGGCACCAAAAGCCCCTTTGCGCACGCCAACAATGTCAATCTCGCGGACACCATTGGGCACAACGGGGAGGTCTTGCGAGTCCGTCATCGCATGAGCCCCTTCATTTCCAGGGTCGTTGGTGCGGTGAGAGCAATCTGCTCCTGCTCGACAATTTGACGCTTACGGTTGACTCCGAGTTTCATGTCTTGGATTTCATCATGGATCTTGAGGATCGCGTCGATCAACATCTCAGGGCGAGGAGGGCAACCGGGAAGATAAACATCAACGGGGACGACGTGATCAACGCCCTGAACGACGGCGTAGTTGTTGAACATTCCACCGCTGGAGGAACACACACCCATTGCGAGCACCCACTTGGGATTGGGCATTTGATCATAGATTTGCCTGAGTACGGGAGCCATTTTCTGACTCACCCGACCTGCAACGATCATGAGATCTGCTTGTCTGGGTGAAGCGCGGAAAACTTCCATGCCAAAACGTGCGATGTCATAGCGCGGCCCACCCGTGGCCATCATTTCAATGGCGCAACATGCCAAGCCAAATGTGGCGGGCCATAACGAGCCTTTGCGCGCATAACCGGCAACCTGCTCTACCGTGGTGAGCAAAATGCCAGAAGGCAATTTCTCTTCAAGTCCCATGTCAGGCTCCCTGCGTCAGTTGAACATGTTCCATGTGGATTAGTCCCATTCCAGTCCACGCCGACGCCATACGTATGCGTAAACGATGGCCAGCGTCAGGCTAAAGAGCAGCATTTCAATCAGGCCGAACAGCGCGAGTGAATCAAATGCCACTGCCCAGGGGTAGAGAAAAACAATTTCAATGTCAAAAATAATAAAAAGCATTGCGGTTAAATAGTATTTAACGGGGAATCGCCCGCCACCCATTGGCTGCGGAGTTGGTTCGATCCCACACTCATACGCGTCATATTTGGCGCGGTTGTACCGCTTGGGTCCAGTGAAAGTCGCAATAACGATGGAGAAAGCCGCGAAACCGAATGCCAAAATTCCTAAGACAAGAATTGGCGTGTAAACGTTCACTCGTGCCCTTTCATATGCGACCGAAATACGTGAGCGATTCAAGCGTTGCAATTGAGCGAGATTGTGATCTTGTGAATTTCTTCACGATCACCTCAAGCATAGTGGTCAGGATTTTGGGTTGAAACCCCGGTGGATTGCCACAATTCCCCCCGTGAAATTGCGCCAGCCAACCTGCTCCCACCCGGCGGAGACTAGGTCCCCGGCAAGCTCACTTTGGGTGGGCCAGGCACGAATTGACTCGGCCAGATACCGGTACGCCTCGGGGTTTGATGCCACCCGGTCAGCCATAAAGGGCAGGGCCGCCATGAGGTATTCGGTGTAAACGGTTCGAAACGGCGAAAATGTGGGGTGCGAGAACTCGCATATGACCAATTTCCCGCCCGGCTTGGTCACGCGGCGGAACTCCCGCAATGCCTGATTGCGATCGGCCACATTGCGCAGACCAAATGACATGGTGACGGCATCAAAACTGCTGTCCGCGAACGGGAGTGACAGGGCGTCCGCGGCGACAAACGGCAACCCTGGGTTCCTACGTGTGCCAACCTCGAGCATGCCCATGGAGAAGTCCGCGGGAATCACGCTCGCCCCGTTTACCGCAAACGCCGCGGAAGAAGTTCCCGTGCCTGCGGCGATGTCAAGAATTCGGTCAGCGGGCGTGATGGCCAACGCATCACGCACGGCCGAGCGCCACCTGCGTGTCTGTCCAACCGCCAGGATGTCATTCGTGATGTCGTATTTTTCAGCGACCGTGTCAAACATGGCTGCTACATCGGCAGGATTCTTATCAAGATTAGCGCGTGACACCCCCATAGTCTGGCAGAAGTTCATGCTTTGCGTTGACCGAGCACGCCACCACTACTCATTCGGTCTCAAGTAGTCGATTACTTCAAAAGCCAATAGTCTGGTGTCGTGCAACACAGTGAGCTTTCCCGCGATGCCAGCGGATCCGAGTCGAACCGATTGGTCGAATCCTCCACCGGGAATATGGCTTTCCGCACCGTCGCGATCGAGTCCCCCACCGGAGATCCCATTGATCTGATCAGGTCACTTCCATCCGATGATCCCGTTGCCTGGGTGCGTCGTGGTGAGGGCATGGTCGGCTGGGGTGTGGCCGCGCGGTTGCAGGTCCGCGGCGATGAAACTTTTTCCCGAGCCCAGCGCTGGTGGAATCGATTGATGGCAACTGCTCACGTCGAGGACACCGTTGATATGCCGGGAACTGGGCCTGTTGCATTCGCTTCCTTTGCATTTGATTCCAACGGATTGTCTGAAGTGGTCATCCCAAAAGTTGTTCTCGGAACACGCGGTGGACAGTCATGGATCACAACGGTGGGCAATGTCGAACCCGTATTTGCACCCGTGTCCGTTGCCCAAGCTCCAAGCTCGGTCAAATGGTCGCAGGGTTCCCTGTCCGAATCTGACTGGAAAGCAGCGGTTGCCTCAGCCGTAGCACGCATCAACGGCGGCGAACTCGACAAAGTTGTCCTTGCTCGGGATGTTATTGCCCACGTTGAAGGCGAACTAGATGTTCGTTACTTGATTCAACAATTGGTTGACCAGTATCCGACCTGCTGGACGTTTGTCGTTCAGAATGTTTTTGGCTCCACTCCCGAACTGCTCGTTCGTCGCACCGGAGATCTCGTGACAAGTCGCGTCTTGGCCGGAACTGTTAAGCGCAGAGCCGATGGGTCATCCGATGCCGAATTGGCTAGCACTCTTCTCAAGAGCGAGAAGGACCTGTCAGAACATGAGTACGCGGTTCATTCGGTTGCTCGAGCCCTTGCCGCGCATTGCACCGATCTTGAGGTGCCAGAACAACCTCACGTTCTGGAGCTCACCAATGTGCAGCACTTGGCCACCGATATCACCGGTCAACTTGCTATCGAGGCACCGATCCTCGCCCTCGTGGCCTCACTTCACCCCACGGCGGCCGTGTGCGGAACTCCCACCGAAAGAGCAAAGACTGTCATCAGCGAACTTGAGGGAATGAACCGAAAACGCTATGCCGGTCCTGTTGGCTGGTTCGACCACCATGGTGATGGTGAGTTCGGGATTGCATTGCGCTGCGCCGAAATCAACACGGAAGAAAAAACCGTGCGAGCATTCGCCGGATGCGGAATCGTTGCAGGTTCGGAACCAGATTTGGAGCTTGCTGAGTCAATGGCGAAACTGACACCTGTGCGCAACGCACTCAATATTTCTTGACAGCGCGATTCGCCGCTCACATTTGGGCAATTAACTAGCAGCCAGTGCTTGTTGCACAGCTTCTGATATTTGTTGCAGAATCTGTGCTTCTGCACTGCGCATGGCTGTGTTCGCAACAATGATGTGCAATCCACCGTTCAATGCCTGATCGATTGCCTCGGCAAGTTCGTCTTCTGTAGACACGGTAACAGCGCTCGCGCCAAAGGCCTGGCCTACTGTCGCAGGATCAACTCCCAGGGGAACTCCGAATACCTGCTCAAAGTACTTTGCATACTTTGCCTGACCTTGCTCCAAAGTTGAGAAGATTCCCCCACCATCGTTATCGATCACAACCACAATCAGATTTACTGGATCTTCACCCTTGGGCACAAGGAGCGCATTGCTGTCATAGAAGAATGTTTGGTCGCCAACCAGCGCGATGACTGCACCGTCGCCTTGTACCGTCGCAGAAATCGCGATGCCATAGGCGGTGGAAATACAACCATCAATTCCAGAGGTTCCACGGTTACCCATGATCGCGGCGTCTGCGACACTGTTGGATGCAAATGACGCCACGTGACGCACTGCAGAGGAAGCCCCAAGAAATAGGGTCCCTGCTTCAGGCACCAGGCGAGTAACGATTCGAGCCACCTGCATCCCAGTGAGTCCACTGGATTCATCGGTGCCCAAAACCGTTTCGATTGCGGCCGCGGCCAAGACATCAGCCCGCTGCCAGTGCTCCAACCATTCGTCGTCGACCTCACACTCGGTGGGCGCGAGCGGTACAGACGCAACCACAAGATCCGCGCTCCTGGTTGGATCGGCAAACTGTGCATGTACGTCAACGGCAATATGGACACCCGCCGACTCAATGAGTGAGAGCACAGAACGCGATAGACCAACCCTGCCCACGGTGAGAACTAGATCAGGGACATGGGACTCTCGAAAATCTTGGTCAGCCACGATCAAGGTCCCGTGGGAGAGCGCCAATGCCGCACCTCCCACATTCGCGCTGGGCTCGGCAACGATCGGCCACCCCGTTGTGTCACTGAGTTCGTCGATTAACTCAATGGCTTCTGCATCATTATGGTCACCGACAACAATGACACCGCGTGCTGGAACCACGGCTTCCTCGTCGAGGAATGACATGATTTCATCCATTGGGGTGGCAACGCCGGCAAGCAGGCGTGCATCTGCCACCCAAGGCCGGCCATCAGGACGACCGTCAAGGCTTTCGATCCAGTCATCATCAGATTCACTGAGTAGAGGCATGGCAAACGGAATGTTGATGTGAACGGGGCCGGGGTCAGCAGAGTCTGTTGAGATTGCAACGGCGCGGGCAACAATGGAACGCCAGTAGCGAACCTGTCCCTCACTCAATGATGCAACACCCATGTCAACACTGTCACGAACAAACCCACCAAAAATTTTGACCTGATCAATCGTTTGATTCGCACCAACTCCCCGCAGTGCAGGTGGGCGATCAGCTGTAAGTACCAACAGCGGCGTGAATGATTCATCGGCTTCAATAACAGCGGGCAGCAAATTGGCCACCGATGTCCCCGAAGTTGTGACAACAGCCGCGGGAATGCCCGTGGCTTTACCCAATCCCAATGCAACGAAGCCGGCAACTCGTTCATCTAGGCGCACATGAAGTCGGATGTCTAGGCGAGCACAGGCGGCAGCGAGTTCGAGTGCCAACGGTGCCGAACGCGAACCGGGTGCGAGGACTACATCGCTGACCCCACATCGAATGAGTTCATCAACCATCACCTTGGCTTGTGCACTCGAAGGTTCCATGGCCTCAGCCTTCCATATCCACGAGTTCACGAGTCGGCTGCGCAATAGATTCAAAAGCAACTTCCATGCGGGCCCGCCAATATGAGACCAGATCGGCTCGCGGTGCATGGCTTGCCAGGATGCTTGGGTCTGGCTCTACTCGCTTGACCTGAATTCGCCCATTCAGTGGAACGACCGGCTCACGCACAAGATCCGTGCGCAACAGCGCGCCTGTGCCCAAGCCCGCTGCAGCATCTGGTGCAAGTTCATGCGCTGCGAGAAGCGATGGCGATAGTCCGACAGACGTCTCCAGGGCGCTACTGATGCGCACCGGCAGACCAATGCGCTCTGCCATGCGGGTCGTTTCCGCGATTCCACCCAGCGGCGAGACTTTAAGAATCGCAAGGTCCGCGAATTCCTTTACGGAGTCAAGGCGATCAATGCGGATTGACTCGTCAACTGCTATCGGGATCTGGATCCGGCGTCGCAGTGACAAGAGTTCCGATTCACTTCGACATGGTTGTTCAACGTATTCGATGGGAAGTTCAGCCATTTCGTGGAGAACCTCGGTTGCCTGTTCAAGGCTCCACCTGCCATTTGCATCGATGCGAATACCTATTTGTTCACTGGGAAAGGACGCACCTAAAAGTTCGGCCACACTGTGGACTCGTTGCAGGTCAGTTTCGGAATCAAGCCCAACTTTGAGTTTGATCGTTCGGCAACCGTAGACATCAATTGCTCGTTGCGTGGCTTGGATGCAGTCCTCCACGTCACCGATGATTGCATTCACCGCGATGCTGGCATTGTCAGGGAATTTCAGCGGTGAATACGCCGCCTCAATTGCAGCCTCGAGCCAATAGGCATCCTGCGGGGCCGAGTAGTTGGCAAACGGGCTGAACTCGCCCCAACCACTTGGGCCACGAAAAACAACTCCGCTGCGCTCATGAAGGCCACGAAACTGCGATCGCAGATCGACTGTGAACGCAGATGCGGTCGACCACAGGGCCGAGAATTGTGAAGTCAGTTCACACCACTAAGGCCGTTTGGGGAATCGAGCGAAGTTTGGTTCGCGTTTTTCCTTGTAGGCGTCGCGACCTTCCTGTGCCTCTTCTGTCATGTAGAACAACAGTGTTGAATCGCCGGCAAGTTGCTGCACGCCCGCCAAACCATCATCCACCGCATTATGCGAGGCCTTGAGCATGCGTAGCGCCAACGGTGACATGGTCAGAATTTGATTGGCCAGATCGCAGGTAGCAACTTCAAGGTCAACAATGGGGACAACTTCATTGACCAGTCCCCAGTTGTATGCCTGCTCGGCACCGTATTGATTGCAGGTGTACCAAACTTCACGTGATCGCTTCATGCCTACTGTGCGCGCCAGCAAACCTGAGCCGTAGCCACCATCGAATGATCCTACTTTGGCTCCCGTTTGCCCAAAGCGAGCATTATCTGCGGCAACGGTGAGATCGCAGACAACGTGCAAGACGTGCCCACCTCCAATGGCGTAACCGGCCACCATCGCAATAACGGGCTTGGGCAACCTACGGATCTGCACCTGCAGGTCAAGAACGTTCAGTCGACCAATACCTTTGTGGGCCACTTCATCGTCACCGATGTAGCCATCATTGCCACGAATGACTTGATCACCGCCGGAACAAAATGCGAGGTCGCCTTGGCCTGTCAAGATGACGACGCCCACCGTGTCGTCATCCCGAGCTGCATTGAATGCGTCGCTGAGCTCAAACAAGGTCTGTGGGCGGAATGCATTGCGCTTTTGAGGACGCTTAATGGTGATTTTCGCGATGCCGAGGCAATCACCCGTACCAAGTTCATAGGAAATATCTGTGAATTCGCCCACCGATTCCCATTCACACGCTGGTGTCATCGAGGAATAACTGGGATCAGCCCAGGCGGGGGAATCCTTGGGAGCCACAGGAGGGAGTTCATAGCGCTTGCGAGTGTCCATGCGCTGAGATTACCCGTGTCTTCTAGTCTCGCACCATGAGCAGGTCTGGCAGCGACGGAGTAGGTGACACATCAGACAATGCGCATGTGCCACTGCTCAAGGTTCCTGCCGGACCTATCGGAGTCGAACTCGTGCACTCTCGCCTGATCGAGGCCTTGGCCGGTGGCCCACCATGCATTCCCGTGCCGGAAACGAATCGCTACTTTTCCCCCGAGTTCATTTCCGGCATCGAACGAGCCATCAATCCCGCGCGTTCATTGCAAGATTCAACGGTTGCAGTGTTGACCACTTCAGG
>JAFMDS010000026.1 GCA_017857175.1 Candidatus Nanopelagicales bacterium
AACTATGCCAACATTGTGTGCATGATGTCGGCAATAGAGATAAAAAGTTCACTTGGATCACTCATCCTCTCCATCGACCATGTGGGGATGGCAGTGCCCGACCTGACCGAGGCATTGACTTTCTATCAAGGAATTCTCGGCGCCGAACCCATGCATGAGGAGACCAACACGGAGCAGGGCGTCAACGAAGTCATGCTTAAATTTCCTCAGGGTGACACTCAAATTCAGCTTCTCGCTCCACTCGGTCCGGACACCACAATCGGAAAATTCATTGCCAAACAAGGTCCGGGGATTCAACAAATCGCTTTCAAGGTGAGTGATATTCACGCGGTCGCCGATCACCTCACCAACGCGGGGATCCGCATGCTTTACCCGGAGCCTCGAATAGGCACGGCTGGCAGCTTGGTGAACTTCGCTCACCCGAAGGACTGCCTTGGAGTCTTGTGTGAATTTGTTCAACCTGCCTGATTTCTCATTTCTCGATAACCCATTTTTCGCCGCTGCAACAGGTGCATTTGCGGCATTAGTCCTCTTAGGGCTATTTCGCCGGGCCAAAAAAATCATCACCATTGGCGTGATTGGGCTCACAGTCACCGTAGGGCTAATCATTTGGCAGTTTTCAGGTTAGAGAACCTAGAGTCAGGTTAAATACGTTCATGACCGCGGATATGCACAAGATTGTCGATGCAATTGAGTCCCAAGGGGACCGAGCAACATTTGAAGCACTGGAAATTCCAACGAAATATCACGGCGCGGTGGTTCGCAAATCAGATGTTGGCATGTTTGCAGGTGTTGATTCACGCGATAAGGACCCTCGCGAGAGTATTCATATAGATCACGTTGACCTACCTGAACTTGCACCAGGTGAGGCCCTCGTAGCCGTTATGGCGTCGAGCATCAACTACAACACTGTCTGGACAAGTATTTTTGAACCTGTCTCTACATTTGGATTTCTCGAGCGGTACGCGAAATCCCACCCTGATGGCGCACGCCATAATCTTCCGTATCACGTCATAGGTTCAGATGCTTCTGGCGTGGTGCTGAGAGTAGGGCCCGGCGTTAATGCTTATGCGCCCGGAGATCGCGTCGTCGCGCACTGCCTGAGCGTTGAATTGGAATCACCCATGGGTCATAACGACACCATGATGGATCCCGAGCAACGCATCTGGGGATTTGAAACGAACTTTGGTGGACTTGCTGAGTTAGCAATTGTCAAGGCAAACCAACTCATGCCTAAGCCCGAACATCTCACCTGGGAAGAAGCTGCAAGTCCGGGCCTTGTGAATTCCACCGCCTACCGTCAACTCGTATCCCGCAATGGCGCTGGCATGAAACAGGGTGATGTCGTACTCATTTGGGGCGCCTCAGGTGGATTAGGTTCCTATGCAACCCAATACGCACTCAACGGTGGCGCCATTCCGGTGTGCGTTGTCTCGAGCCCTGAGAAAGCGGAGATCTGTCGGGCCATGGGCGCTGAACTGATCATTGACCGCAGCGCCGAGAACTACAAGTTCTGGAAAGACGCCACCACTCAAGACCCTAAAGAATGGCAGCGCTTGGGCAAGAAAATCAGAGAGCTCACCGGTGGTGAAGATCCCGATATTGTCTTTGAGCACCCCGGACGTGAAACATTTGGCGCCAGCGTGTACGTCACCAAACGTGGCGGAACCATTGCAACCTGCGCCTCCACTTCCGGGTTTATGCACGAATATGACAACCGCTATCTCTGGATGAATCTGAAGCGAATCGTGGGAAGCCACTTTGCCAACTACCGCGAAGCCTTCGAAGCCAATCGATTAATCCAAAAAGGCATGATTCACCCCACTTTGTCCAAGACTTTCCGTTTGGAGGAAACCGGCCAGGCGGCTTTCGAGGTCTATCAGAATCAACATCAGGGCAAGGTGGGGGTTTTGTGTCTGGCACCCGAGCCCGGTCTAGGGGTCACGGACCCAGATCTGCGCCAGGCCACCCTGGAGAAAATTAACCGCTTTACGGCTTAGCATTGGGGGGTGAGTGCTTCCCCCTCCACGACACCGGGCGTCGACAACGCGCACCCGTGGGTCCTTGATCGAGGCCGCGCCTCGGGCGAGATGGGCTATCTGCCCGGTCTCGACGGGGTTCGGGCACTTGCCATCATTGGTGTGCTCCTCTACCACCTTGGCCTAGACCCGTTTCCTGGTGGATTCCTCGGAGTCGACGTCTTTTTCGTGCTCAGCGGGTTTCTGATTACATCACTCATTCTTGAGGAATTCCAACGTTCGGGCTCAATCAATTTCAAAAAGTTCTACGCGGGCCGGGCTCGCAGGTTACTCCCCGCGCTGTTCCTCATGCTTCTCATCGTCGGCATTGCCGTCGCACTGGTCTATCGGGATAGCGCTCCAAGTTTTCGCGCCGATGCGCTCGCATCTATTTTTTATGTGAACAATTGGTGGTACGTCATTGCTGATCATTCCTATTTTGAATTCACGGGTCGACCTGCATTGCTCAATCATCTCTGGTCACTTGCAGTGGAAGAACAGTTTTATTTGATTTGGCCCGTCATCGCATTTCTCGTGATTAAAAAATCCTCCCGCAAAGTGCTTGGACTTATTGCATTCTCAGGCGCGCTTCTATCCACAGCTTGGATGGTTGTCATTGCGACCAATGCGAACATGCCCGAATTCGCAGATCCAAGTCGCGCTTATTTCGGCACCGATTCCCACGCAATGGGCCTGTTGATCGGCGCCACCCTTGCCACCTTCTGGCGGCCAGGGCAACTCTCCACCTCAATTGCCAAGCGAGCGCGCATTCTGCTCACGGTAATTGGAATCGTTGCCCTTACTACGCTCATCGGGTTCTATCTCTTTTCGTCCGAATTCAGCCCCTTTCTCTACCGCGGTGGATTTTTGGTCTTTGCCCTCTTGATTGCCATCGTCATTGCCCTCGCCACCCACCCCGCACTCGCCCTTGGAACTTGGCTCGGAGTCGGGCCCATGAGGTACCTCGGTCGACGCTCCTATGGCATTTATTTGTGGCACTGGCCCGTATTCATGGTGCTACGTCCCGAACAAGACATTCCGCTCGATGGCCTGTCGCTTTTAACACTTCGATTGGCCATCACAATAGGGATTGCAGAGCTCAGTTACCGATACGTGGAAATGCCCATCAGGCGCGGAGCGCTAGGACGCTCCTGGCATAAAATTCGATCGAGTACTCCACGAGCCAAAGAACGTATCCTGGCAATATTGGGGGCATTTGCCGCGGCCTGCGTGGCCATCGCAACTGCATTTGCACTCGCTTTGGTCCCCTCTTCGGCCGCTATCGCACCCGATGTGCAAGCGGCCATCGGTTCCGAATCTGAAGTTTTGATTGACGGACAAGCATTAGCCCCGTTACCAACACCCGCTGTTGAATCTTCAGCATCACCCAGTTCTTCCCTTGCGGCTGCGGTAGACGCGCCCGTTAAGAGCGATGCGCCGCTCAGCGCCCTAGGTGACTCAGTGCTCCTCGGCGCGCGCGGCGCAGTCCAGGATGCAATTCCTGGGGCCACCATCGATGCCTCGGTTTCTCGCTATCCCGGTGCATTTATTGGCCGAGTCAAAAAACTCTCTCGGGCTGGCGCACTCTCTGACACGGTCCTGGTTCACATGGGAACAAACGGTGTGATGCCTGAAAGTATGTTACGTGACCTACTTGATCAAATGACCGATTACAACAAAGTCATTCTGATGACTAGCTCAATGCCTCGTTCGTGGGAAAAACCCAATAACAAGGTGATCAACAAAGTCGCCCCGGACTATCCCAACGTAGTGATCGCTGATTGGAAGGCAGTTTCCGCGGACCATCCCGAATACTTCGTGTCTGACAAAGTTCACCTCAGCACTAAAGGTGCGAAAGCGTATGCAGAGCTCGTTAAATCTTCAATGAAACCCTGATTACAAGTCGCTCCAGATTCACAGTTCGCTCCAAACTTACAAGTCGCTCCAACGCTCCATTGGACCGTCCCAGTCTTTCGAGAGTGGTTCATGTCTAGGTTCAATTTCCTGAACAATGCGATTAAGCACGTAGTAGACAAATTTCTCCCCCACCCATAGATGCTTTGCCTCCGGGACTGCTTCAACAGTGAAATCAGGGGCGATGGAGAATCGATCGCGGGCTGCCTCTGGCTGCAAATAATCATCATGCTCAGGAATAAGCGCAAGGCACTTTTTGCCCGATCCAGACCACCGAGCCAGCTCTTCATCAGAGGTGAATCGCACTGGAGGTGACAGCAATATGACGCCCTGGACTTGCGATGCATCAAGATTCTTCAGAATCACATCAGTGCCGAATGACCAACCCACCACCCAAATATTTGGGTATCCCTGCGTGCGAGCAAAATCAATTGCCGCCTGAAGGTCAAGGCCTTCGCCTTCTGCGTGATCAAAAGCCCCTTGACTTGTTCCTCGAGGACTTGTTGTCCCACGGGTGTTGAATCGGATGACAGCGATATTCGCCAATGACGGAAGCCGCCACGACATTTTGCGCAATACATGACTATCCATCATTCCGCCGTGGGTAGGAAGTGGATGCACGCAAATAATAGTTGCAGTGGGTGTATCAGGTGTAGCAACTTCTCCCACCAAGGTGAGGCCGTCACTCGTCATTAACTCAATATCAAACCGAGTTGCCGGTAAAACTGAATTAGCTGAAATTACACTCACAGGTTTCTATCCTCGCGGCCCTCTGTGCAGGCGCTTGCCCCAGCAGGGGGTATGCCAATGACGGCGTTCATCTGCACCCTGGGGAATATCGGCTGGCCAGGCGACAATATGCGGAGTCGCAGGTCGGATTTCCTGATCGCATCCTGGACAGCGATAAGTCTTGGTGGCTGAGGAGCCAGTGAGTTTGCGAACATGCCACTCGCCGTCCGAATGACTCTCCGTCTCCGTGGAGTTTCCTCCGATTGGGCGCGGAGCGTGTTCCACACGCTTATTTTTCCTGCCCATCATGCTCCTTATTCGAATGTGCGAAAACCGCGTCCCACTTTACGCCCTAGGTATCCCGCAGTGACCAAGTGCTCGAGTTGTGGATCGGGTGCAAATCCTGGCTCACGGAATTCGCGCAGCAGGGTGTTGATGATCGCAAGTGAAACATCGAGCCCGACAACATCCAGTAACTCGAATGGGCCCATGGGATACCCGCAGCCCAATTTCATGGCGCGGTCAATGTCGTCTTGCGATGCATAGTTTTGTGCGGCCATCGTGATCGCATTGTTGAGGTACGGAAAGAGCAAAGCATTTACTATGAATCCTGCGCGGTCCGAGCACTGAACTGCGGTCTTGCCCACCTGTGTGATCAGTTGAGTGGATGAGGAAATCACCTTCGGGTCCGTCACCACGGTGCTCACAATTTCTACCAATTTCATGACAGGTGCTGGGTTGAAAAAGTGGATCCCAAGGAAGCGCTCAGGACGGCTTGTGGCCGCGGCCAGCTCGATAACCGGCAGGCTCGAGGTTGTGGTGGCAAAAATGACTTCGGGGCCGAACTGCGAATCAATGGAACGAAAGAGTTCAAGTTTTAATTCGAGATCCTCAGCGATTGCCTCAATAACCAGATCCGCTTCAACTTGCGTAGCGTCCTCAGCCGTCGAAACATTCGCACGATAATTGTCAGCACGTTCTTGATCTATCTTTCCTTTACTCACGAGTTTGTCCCATGACTTGGTCAGATCCGCGACTACTTTGGCTGATTTTTCAGGACTGCGAGTTACAGCCGTTACGGGAATACCTGCGGTGGCGAAAACAGAGACAATTCCCGTTGCCATTGTGCCAGAACCAAAGACCGCAACCTTCTTAATGGCAATTGTCGCGGAAGTCTTGTCAGGCACGGGAGTCAGAGAATCAGGAATCATGACCGGTGTATTTGCGCCCTCGTAGGTATAAAACCCGTGTGCAGACTTTCGCCCAAGCAGTCCTGCCGACACCATATGTTTGAGTAGCGCAGCAGGAGCATGGAGGCGATTTCTACTCTGGTGATACATGGTGTCAAGGATTTGTAATGACGTATCGAGCCCAATGAGGTCAAGGAGTGCAAGGGGGCCCATGGGCAAGCCGCATCCAAGTTTCATTGCAGCATCAATATCCTCACGCGATGCATATTTTTGTTCGTACATGGTGACCGCTTGATTGAGGTAACCGAACAGAAGAGCATTTGCAATAAATCCCGCCCTGTCGCCCACAACCACTGGTTCCTTTTCAAGGGATTCAACGAAAGCGACTACAGCAGCAACAACCGCTGGATCCGTAGTGACAGTTTGAATCACTTCAACAAAACGCTGGACCGTAGCAGGGTTGAAGAAATGCAGCCCGACCACACGACTTGGGCGTTCCGTCGAGACGGATATATCGGTCACTGACAATGCAGATGTATTAGTGGCCAAAATTGCATGAGCGGGTAGGAGCGCATCCAGCTGCTGAAAAATAACTCTCTTAGCTTCGAGGTCTTCAGTGATTGCTTCGATGACTAGATCACACTGCGCCAATTCACCGATGTCGACAGTAAGTGTGATCCCTGCGTTGGTTTCATTTATCTGATCCTGAGTCAATTTGCCTCTGGCCAAACCCCTGGCCATAGAGCCTTCAATTCGCTCACGAGCGCGCTCGACCCCGTCAACATTAACGTCGACTCCGATCACGCGATAGCCGTGACGGGCAACGACCTCGATGATTCCCGACCCCATGGTTCCGAGGCCCACAACCCCGACCGTGACGATGCCTGCCTCATTGGCATTTGCACTCTCAGACATACCGACTACCTCTCTCATTTGGGCTGAAATCAAAACAATCGTGACGACGAGTCATCGGTACCTTTCATCGCTTCATAGTCAAGTGTGAGACAGACAATTCCACGATCAGTTGCCAAAGTCCGTGCTTGTGGCTTAATCTCCTGGGCCGCGAAAACACCTGCGACTGGGGCTATCAATGGATCGCGATTGAGAAGTTCGAGGTATCGGGTGAGCTGCTCAACTCCATCGATTTCGCCCCTGCGCTTAATTTCAATAGCGACGGTTGACCCCTGCGGATCTTTAACCAGTAGATCAACCGGCCCAATGGCCGTTGGATACTCCCGACGGATCAATGAATATCCGTCACCCAATGCGCCCAGATTCTCGGCCAAAAGTTTTTGCAGATGCGCTTCCACACCATCTTTGATTAAACCGGGATCTTGCCCTAATTCATGCGTTGAATCACTATGACATTCATGGATAGTGATTGTTAGTACTTCCCCTGCTTTATTCGTTACTACAAATTCACCCATTCCGTGCTCACCACCATCAGGGTTTTCATGCACGGAGCACGGTGGGCTCATCCAGTTGAGAGGCTTGTATGAACCACCATCTGAGTGAATGAGCACGGAGCCATCTGCTTTGAACACCAACAGTCTGGTCGCTGGAGGCAGGTGAGCGCTCAATCTACCGTCGTATTGAGCTGAGCAATGGGCAATGACAAGCCTCATGCGTCAATCACATCGACGATTGTGTTCATGATCTGGGTTGCGTCATAATCTCGTGGAGTGAAAACAGATCTCACTCCTTGCTCAAGAAGCCATTGCGCGTCTTCAGGCGGAATGATCCCTCCCACCACGACGGGAATGTCACCGGCATCGGAATCCTGAAGCTTCTCAAGGATTTCCTGCACCAGGGTGCGATGGGACCCGGAGAGAATCGAAAGGCCTATGACATCTACATCCTCAGCGATGGCAGCCGAGACGATGTCCTGCGGGGAGAGTCGAATGCCTTGGTAAATGACCTCAAAACCACAGTCTCTGGCACGAACCGCAATTTGTTCTGCGCCATTGGAGTGCCCATCGAGTCCAGGCTTGCCCACCAGCATGCGAAGCGGGGCAGCGCGATTGTTTGAGATCATTGCAACACGTTCCCGAACTTTTCTGATTTCCTCGGAGTCATGTATGACCGAGTCGCTCACTCCCGTGGGTGCGCGGTATTCACCCAAAACAGCCCTCATTACGGCGGACCACTCACCTGTTGTCACGCCTGCCTTGGCCGCGCCAATGCTTGCCTCAACAATTCCCCGACCCGTCTCAGCAGCGATCTCCAGGAGAGCGATCGCAGTTGCCACACCTTTCGAGTCACGCTTGCGTTTCCATTCCTGCACCTCAGAGATTCGGTCCTGCTCGACCGCTTGATCGACCACGAAGATCGTGGACTCAACCGAATCTGTGAGTGGACTTTTTTCAGAGTTGGTGTGCACATTGACACCAACTATCGGTAACGCGCCCGATTCAATATCAGCACGACGCTGCGCATGCGAGGCAACAAGCGAACCTTTCAAGTATCCCGATTCGAGAGTCGCAACGACTCCCCCAAGCTCAAGAATATGATCGAGTTCGGCCTGCATACTGGTCATCATCTGATCTACTTTTGCTTCGATCACCGTTGAGCCTGCAAAGATATCGTCATACTCTAGAAGGTCACTTTCAAGTGCCAACACTTGCTGCATGCGAAGCGACCACTGCTGGTCCCATGGTCGAGGCAGCCCCATGGCTTCATTCCACGCCGGCAACTGAACAGCCCTAGCACGAGCATCTTTGGCCAAAGTGACGGCCAACATTTCCAACATGATTCTTTGAACGTTGTTTTCAGGTTGCGCCTCGGTCAAACCCAGTGAGTTCACTTGGACGCCATAGCGGAATCTGCGCGCCTTGGAATCTGTGACTCCATAGCGACTGGCCAGCAACTCTTCCCACAGGCGCGCGAACGCTTTCATTTTGCACATCTCCTCGATGAAACGCACCCCTGCGTTGACAAAAAATGAAATGCGTGAAACAACCTGCGTAAACTCGACATCAGTTTTCTCGCGTACCGAATCCAAGACTGCAATCGCCGTTGCGAGCGCAAAAGCCACCTCTTGAACGGGAGTCGCTCCCGCTTCCTGGAGGTGGTAACTGCATATATTGATGGGATTCCACTTGGGTGTGTTCTCAACTGAGAATGCAACGAGATCAGTTGCAAGGTCAAGGGAGGGTGCAGGCGGAAATACGTAGGTTCCCCTAGAGAGGTACTCCTTAATAATGTCGTTCTGGGTGGTACCCGAAAGTTGCTCGCGCGCTGTGCCTTGTTCATCAGCTACAGCAATGTATAACGCGTAAAGCCACACGGCCGTTGCATTGATGGTCATGGACGTGTTCATGGTGGCTAAATCAATGTCAGCAAAGAGTTGCCGCATGTCCTCGATCGACGCAATCGAAACACCGACCTTGCCCACTTCGCCACGAGACATGGAGTCATCAGGGTCATGGCCGGTTTGGGTCGGCAAATCAAATGCGATGGACAGGCCCGTCTGCCCTTTGGCAAGGTTTCTCAGAAAAAGGGCATTGGACTCCTTGGCTGAGGAGTGACCCGCGTAGGTCCGCATAATCCAGGGTGAGTCCACCATCTGGGAAGGGTAGCGAATCTCATGGACATGAGCAGGGCCTACCGTTCAAAAGTCGCCAAGATTACCTTTCTCGGCGAAAATGGGGCCTGTGCAAATAGGCAATAGTTTTTCCTATATTTTCGGTCCGATCATTGCCCTACTCGGCATTGGCGCAATGGTCCTTGTGCTTCGCTGGGCCTATGCCAGAGGATCTTCTGTCGTCGCACCCGCACCGCGAGCCGGCACCGTTGACGAGTACGGCTTGCTCGTGTGTGTGGCAACCCCTGGCTCATACATCGATGGGGAAATGCTTCGCCGCAAACTCGAGGACAATGGGATCAAAGCAAACCTCGCTCAGACCCTTGAAGGGCCTCGAGTCATGGTGTGGCCAAATGATCAGGAGCGGGCCCTTAGTCTGTTATCCGGCTGATCTGGGCTCCAAGATCGGTCAAAACGGACACAAACCCCGCGTATCCGCGATCAATGTGCTCAGCTCCGTACACGAAGGTTTCTCCTTGTGCGACGAGTCCCGCGAGTACAAGGCCCGCTCCTGCCCGGATATCCGTCGCCTCCACCGGGGCACCTGAGAGTTCGGCCCTGCCTCGAATCAATGCGTGATGGCCATCGGTGCGGACATCGGCCCCCAAGCGCGCCAACTCTTGAACAAACCTAAATCGCGCTTCGAATAGATTCTCTGTCACCAATGCTGCGCCGTGCGAAATGGCGTTCATTGCGATGAATTGAGGCTGTAAATCTGTGGGGAAGCCGGGATAAGGCAGTGTCACAATGTCGACGGCTTGTGGGCGCTGCGACATGTGCACCCGGAAGGAATCCTCGCGGCGCTCAATCGTTGCTCCCGCAGTTTTCAGTTTGTCCAACGGCACATCAAGATGGATCGGATTCACGCCGTTGATTGTGATGTCTCCGCCTGTCATGGCCGCCGCCACCGCCCAGGTTCCTGCCACTATTCGGTCAGAGACAACACGATGAGAAACCGGATTCAGCGCTGCGACCCCGCTTATGGTCAACGTAGATGTTCCAATGCCCCCAATATCAGCGCCCATTTCATTCAGCATGTGGCAAATATCAATAATCTCAGGCTCGCGTGCAACGTTTTCCAAGATGCTGACACCCTGCGCTGTCACCGCGGCCATGACGAGTGTTTCCGTTGCTCCAACGCTGGGGAAGTCAAGAAACACGTTTGCCCCATTGAGTTGAGAGGCCTCAGCAAGCAAATAGCCATGCTCGTTGCTGACCTGTGCCCCCATGCGTCGCAGGCCGTCAACATGCATGTCTAGTCCACGAGAACCAATGTTGTCGCCACCCGGCACTGCTACATCGGCGGCACCGCATCGAGCGATGAGTGGGCCAAGTACGCATATTGAGGCTCGCATTTTCCGCACTAGGTCGTAATCGGCCCGATGGTCAGGTCTATCGGGGACAGTAATGGTCACAACACCCTCGGCCTGAGTGACCTCGCAGCCGAGCCTACGTAGCAACTCAGCCATGATCGTGACATCTTCGATTTCAGGGACGTTGGTCAGTGTGGAGGTTCCTGGCGCCAAGAGTGTGGCCGCCATCAATTTCAAGACAGAGTTCTTCGCCCCCGGGACATTGACAGTCCCGCTGAGCCGGCTTCCTCCCACAACTCTAAAAAACTCCACCTGCGCATAGTAGGGAAGCCAAAATGCCCAAGTGCCGATAGAGTCCTATTCATGGTCAACCTCACGCGTATTTACACCCGAACCGGCGACGACGGCACCACCTCACTCGGTGACATGAGTCGAACTGGCAAAAATGACCCACGATTGAAGGCATATGCCGATGTTGATGAAGCCAACTGCACAATTGGGATGGTTGTTAGCAGCGCGACCAACACGGGTGAGCTCGAGCAAGAGGTAATTGAACTTCTGATTTCTATTCAGAATGACCTCTTCGATGTCGGCGCGGATTTATGCACACCCGTTAAAGATGGAGAGGATGACGACGGTGCCACCGTTGCACTCCGAGTACGCGATCCCTATATCGAGCGACTCGAGAAGGCCTGTGATGGCTACAACGCACTTCTTGAACCACTGCGGTCCTTCGTACTTCCGGGTGGGACCATGACCGCGGCACACCTGCATGTGGCCCGAACGGTCACGAGGCGTGCTGAACGTTCAACCTGGGCAGCGCTAGATGCGTATCACGGTGGAATGAATCCGTTGACTGCTACCTATTTAAATAGGTTGAGCGATTTACTGTTCATCCTCGCCCGAGTGTCCAACAAGGACAACGGAGGCGATGTCCTATGGGCACCGGGGGCAGTTCAAAAAACCCAGAGTTAGGAACAGGTTTTCGGGCAAACTACGAGCGAACTCCCTTGGCGACACCAGCAACCTGAATTCGAGTTTCAGCGCGGCGGAGGGCTGATAAATCCTGCTCATCGGCTTCGGACTTGGCTCGCGCTAACGCGGCCTGAGCACGTTCGAGATCAACTTCCTCTGCAAGTTCCGCGGTCTCGGCGATGACATTGACTTTATCGCTGTCCACTGAGAAGAATCCCCCGTGAACCGCGACAAAGATCTTGGTTCCATCTTCTAACTCAATGCGAAGGGGTGCTTCCACTAGGAGAGCGAGCATCGGCTCGTGTCCGCGAAGAATTCCGACATCACCTTCGGGTGTCTTCGCCGATACGCTCTTGGCCTTCCCAGACCACAATGAGCGCTCAGCGGAAACAACCGCAACTTCGAGTTGATCAGCCATTTAGCTGTCCTTTGCCAATGCAGCCGCGTTCTTCTCAACATCTTCGATGCCACCACACATGAAGAAAGCCTGCTCAGGAAGGTGATCGTAATCGCCCTTGGTGAGGGCATCGAAGGATGCAATTGTTTCTTCGACGGGAACGAATGAGCCTGGCTGGCCGGTGAAGGCCTCAGCCACGAACATGTTCTGGGAGAGGAAGCGCTCAATGCGGCGAGCACGACCCACAAGAACACGGTCTTCCTCAGAGAGTTCATCGATACCGAGGATCGCAATAATGTCCTGGAGGTCCTTGTAGCGCTGGAGAATCTCCTTGACACGAGCCGCCACGCGGTAGTGCTCCTCACCAACATAACGAGGGTCGAGGATTCGCGAGTTGGAGTCCAAGGGATCCACAGCAGGGTAAATACCCTTCTCAGAAATTGGGCGGCTCAGAACGGTTGTTGCATCAAGGTGAGCAAAAGTCGTTGCTGGTGCAGGGTCGGTCAAGTCATCAGCTGGGACGTAAATGGCTTGAAGGGACGTAATCGAGTGACCACGCGTAGAGGTAATGCGCTCTTGCAACACGCCCATTTCGTCAGCCAGAGTCGGCTGGTAACCCACGGCTGAAGGCATGCGACCGAGGAGGGTCGATACCTCAGAACCTGCCTGAGTAAAGCGGAAAATATTGTCAATGAACAACAACACGTCCTGCTTTTGCACATCACGGAAATACTCGGCCATGGTCAGCGCAGTGAGTGCAACCCGCAAACGCGTGCCGGGTGGCTCATCCATCTGTCCGAACACGAGTGCCGTCTTGGAAATAACGCCTGATTCTGTCATTTCCAAGAAGAGGTCGTTACCCTCACGGGTGCGCTCTCCAACGCCTGCGAACACAGACACACCACCAAAGTTTTCAGCGACTCGGTAGATCATTTCCTGGATGAGAACAGTCTTTCCCACACCTGCTCCACCGAAGAGGCCAATTTTTCCACCCTTGACGTATGGGGTGAGCAGGTCAATGACCTTGATACCCGTGTTGAAGACCTCAGTCTTGGACTCCAACTGGTCAAAGGATGGAGCCTGACGGTGGATGCTCCAACGCTCTTTGATGTCGAGATCTGACGCCTTGACGTCGAGTGGCTCACCCAGTGTGTTCCACACATGGCCTTTGGTGACATCGCCAACCGGGACCATGATCGCGTTGCCGGTATCGCGCACGGGAGCGCCACGGACCAGGCCATCGGTCGGCTGCATGGAGATTGCACGCACCATGTTGTCACCGATGTGCTGGGCAACTTCGAGGACCAGCATGTGCTTGCCGCCACCCTCATCGCCTTGGTCAAAGCTGACGTCAACGTTCAATGCGTTGTACAGCGCCGGCATTGCTTCAACGGGGAACTCCACGTCCACAACGGGGCCTGTGACACGTGCTACGCGTCCAACTCCGGTGGCGGTTTCGGCTACTGCAGTCATTGTGGTTCCTTCTCTCGGACGATCGTTTGCTATTTATAGGTTTTCTAGTTTTCGGTTTTTTAAGCGGATAGTGCGTCGGCTCCACCGACAATTTCACTGATTTCTTGGGTGATTTCGGCTTGGCGAGCTGCGTTAGCGGCGCGAGTCAGTGATCGAATCAATTCCTCAGCGTTATCGGTTGCTGACTTCATAGCCCTCCTGCGCGCTGCGTGCTCCGATGCCGCAGATGTGAGCAGTGACAGGTACACCATTTGCTCTACATAGCGAGGGAGTAAAGCATCGAGCACTTCTTCGGGGCCAGGTTCGAATTCGTAGAGCGGGAATGGGTTGTTCTTTCCACCATCATCGCTCTTATCCATGACTTCATCGACTACCTCAAGCGGCAGAATCCGACGGACCTTTGTCTCTTGGCTCGCCATGTTGATGAAGTTCGTGTACACCACATGGATTTCATCGACTCCACCCTCTGCCGTGGGAGTCATGAAGGCTTTTAACAGGTCCTCCCCGATCTCCTTGGCGTGTGCGTAGGTGGGTTGATCGGTAAAACCAACGTATTCACCGCCCATGACGCGATTGCGGAATCGGTAGAAAGACACACCCTTACGGCCAACGACATAGGGGACAACTTTCATGCCCTTGGCATCGAGGTTGCGAGTTAGCGCCTCAGCTTCTTTGATGGAGTTCGAAGAATAAGCGCCAGCAAGACCGCGGTCAGCAGTGATCACAAGGACTGCCGCACGGACCTGATTCTCAGCCTGCGCGGTCAGCGGATGCTTGGACACATCGCTGGCATGGCTGGCTGCAGCGGAGACCGCGTCAACCAATTGCGTGAGGTAGGGCATGGATGCGTGCAAACGATTCTGCGCTTTAACGATACGCGCCGAAGCAATGAGCTCCATTGCTTTCGTGATTTTCTTGGTCGCCTGAACCGAACGAATTCGGCGCCGATAGACCCGCAGTTGAGCACCCATGTCAGCCTCGAACAGCCCGCTTGATTTGGGTGGGATCGATTTCTTCGTCTGCGAGTGCCGCGACCGGTTCATCGTTTACAAGGAGTTCACCCGAGCTGGTTGTGAACTGCTTCTTGAACTCGGCTATCGACTTCTCCATGACACTCACGGTGTCGTCAGACAGGTCGGATGTGTTACGAATTGCTTCAAACACGCCAGGTGCCGAACGATCAACATAGTCCAGGAATTCGGAGTCAAAACGACGAATGTCCTCAACGGGGACGTCATCGAGTTGACCCGTAGTTCCCGACCACACGGACACAACTTCGCGCTCCATAGCCTGCGGCTGGTATTGAGGCTGCTTGAGCAGCTCGACCAGACGTGAACCACGCTCAAGCTGGGCTTTGGATGCAGCATCGAGATCGGAACCAAACGCAGCAAACGCCTCCAGTTCGCGGTACTGGGCCAGAGACAAACGCAAGCGACCAGCGACCTTCTTCATGGCCTTGGGCTGGGCGGATCCACCCACGCGAGACACCGAAATACCCACGTTGATCGCTGGGCGAACACCCGAGTTGAACAGATCCGATTCCAGGAAGCACTGCCCGTCGGTGATCGAAATAACGTTGGTCGGAATGAACGCCGACACGTCATTTGCCTTGGTCTCAATGATGGGAAGACCCGTCATGGATCCGCCGCCCATTTCGTCAGAGAGCTTTGCACAACGCTCAAGCAAACGGGAGTGTAAGTAGAAGACGTCACCAGGGTAAGCCTCACGACCCGGTGGGCGGCGCAGCAAGAGGGAAACTGCGCGGTAGGCATCTGCTTGCTTGGAAAGATCATCAAAAACAATCAGGACATGCTTACCCTGATACATCCAGTGCTGCCCAATAGCCGAACCCGTGTAGGGAGCCAAGTACTTAAAGCCTGCAGGGTCAGATGCGGGCGCTGCAACGATCGTTGTGTACTCGAGTGCGCCGTATTCTTCCAATGCACCCTTGACAGATGCGATGGTCGAACCTTTCTGGCCGATGGCGACATAGATGCAACGGATCTGCTTGTCAGGATCGCCGGACTCCCAGTTCTCTTTCTGGTTAATGATCGTGTCAATGCACACCGCAGTCTTACCGGTTTGGCGGTCACCAATAATTAGCTGGCGCTGTCCACGACCGATAGCCGTCATTGCGTCAATCGCCTTAATGCCTGTCAACATTGGCTCGGTCACCGGTTGGCGTTCAACGACAGTCGGCGCCTGAACTTCAAGCGCTCGGCGCGCATCTGCCGCAATGGGACCTAAACCATCAATGGGGTTACCCAGTGGGTCCACGACGCGGCCTAGGAATGCGTCACCGACTGGCACGGAGAGGACCTCGCCCGTCCGGCGAACAGCCTGGCCTTCAGCGATGTGCGAACCATCACCCAAAAGCACGCAACCGATCTCACGGATATCGAGGTTCAGTGCAATACCTAGCAGCCCCCCTTCGAACTCCAGTAGTTCGTTGGTCATGGCCGAATGCAGACCTTCAACACGGGCAATGCCGTCTCCGGTCTCAATTACACGGCCAATTTCTTCTCGGGCGGTTGTCGGCGAGTACGCCGCGACGTTCCGCTCGATCGCATCCCGGATTTCTTCCGGTCGGATCGTCAGCTCCGTCATGGTGTCCTGCTCTCTGTATCGGGCCGCAGCGCGGCAATGGTTTTAGTTTGTTTTTGGTACTTGCAATTAAGTTGTGGGTCGTACATATCTTGTGCCTAACCGAGAACGGCTCTGCGGGCTTGCTCGAGTCGTGAAGCCACTGTTCCATCAATGACTTCTTCACCGATACTCACGTGCACTCCACCGAGAACACTTGGATCGATCGCGACGTTGAGACGCACTGTCCTGCCCTTAAGGGCCGACAGCGCACGTGCCAGACGATCATGTTGCTCGGACGTCAATTCGACTGCAACACGAACCTCCGCCACAACGCGCTCACGCTGACTTGCCGCCATTTCACCGAGATGGTCAACCACAGTGTCAATGCGACGGCCGTGAAGGTGGCTGATGGAATATTCCAGCAGTGCCACCGTAGCCGCAGTCCCCTTTGTTCCGAGGAGATCGCGCACGATATTGCCCTTAACCTCTGCTGAGTTCGCCGGATTTGTTAGCGCCATCTGTAGATCTGCAGATCCGTCGACGGCACGGCCGAACATGAAGAGTTCTTCCTCGGTGGCATCGAGTGAGCCATCATTCTGCGCCATGGTCAGAACGGCTTGTTCCGCCAACTGCTCAATGCCCAGAACTAGGTCCATGTCGTCAGACCACCGTTGAACAGCGGTCAAAAGGACGACCTGAAGAGCCAGCGGATTCACCCGAGATGAGAAGACATCCTTTGCCAAACTCTCACGGACGGCGGTCAACTGACCGGAGTCCGCAAGCGCCGCTCGAAGCACTTGCTCACTATCAAGCAGTTCAGCTACGGAATACAACTGCCCCGCGATGCTGCTGAAATCAGCCGCATCACGCTGTGTATCCAAAAACTCCCTGCATGTTGCGAGTGCCTCGCGGCTTGAGCCCAGCATTAGCGCGCTCCCTCGAGATCTGCAATGAATGCATCTACCGTTGCTCGGACGCGCGCGTCATCAGCGAGCGTCTCACCAACTATTTTGTCAGCCAAGGTGATTGCCAACTCGCCAACCTGCTTGGTCAAGGCAGAAACAGCTTGCGCACGTTCGGCAGCCATGGATGCCTCCGCCGCTGAGGTGACACTTGCCGCGGCCGTACGTGCTTCACTTCGCGCTTCCTCGATAATGGCCGTTCGGTCGGCTTGCGCCTGAGTACGAATTCCTGAGGCTTCCTCACGTGCACCCGCCAATTGAGTCTTGTATTGAACAAGAACTTCAGCTGCTTCGGCCTCAGCGATGCTGGCACGCTCAAGGCCCCCCTCGATCAAGTTGGCACGCTCATCGAGCGTCTCCTTGATCTTGGGGAGGGCAAACTTGGCCAACCCACCGAAAACGATCAGGAACGCTATGAGGCCAATGATGAATTCATCAACGGGTACGGCAAGTACCGATGGCATCTCCTCGCCTGCCTCGCCAGCGGCGAGGACTGCGGTTAACACGTTCATATGAACCTTTCTTTTCCCTCAGAGCCCTATTTCCGCAAAAGTATGCGGGAGATCACGGTCCGAATACGAAGGGAACAACAAAGCCGATGAGTGCAAGGGCTTCAGCGAGTGCGAAACCGAGGAGCATGTTCTGGCGAATAACACCATATGCCTCGGGTTGGCGGGCAATGGCTTGTACGCCTTGACCGAAGATGATTCCGATACCGATACCAGGACCAATAGCTGCGAGACCGTAGCCGATGGATCCAATGGAACCGGTGAGTTCCGCGAGAAGCGACATATCGTTTCCTTTTCATTCCGCACCGACATCTGTCGGTCTGGTGATTAGTGGTTATCTATTCATTTGTAGGGACCGCAAGAAAGTGATTACGGCTTAATGCTCAGCGTGCAGCGCGCTACCAATGTATACAGCAGCGAGCAGAGTGAAGATATAAGCCTGAAGCCCTTGGATGAAAGCTTCAAACCCTGTGAGAAGAATGGAAAGGCCAAAACTTGCAGCCGATCCCAAAAGTCCAATGACACTGAAACTCAGTAGGTAGAACGCGGCAACGCTGAAAGTAGCGAGCAAAAGGTGACCGGCAAACATGTTGGCAAACAGACGAACCGCGTGCGTGAACGGCCTAACAAGTAGGTTCGAGATCAGTTCAATGGGCGTAAGAAGGACATACATGGCCTTGGGCACACCGGGAGGGAACATGATGTTCTTGAAAAATCCAATCGGACCCTGCTTGATCATGCCCAACGGCACCCAGAGTAGGTAGACGATGACCGCGAAAGCCACGGGAATCGCGAAGATTGATGTCACAGGGATCTGTGCCCCTGGGACGATTCCCCAGAAGTTGAGAATCCAGACCATGAAGAAGAAGGTGAACAGGAATGGGATGAATTTATCTCCGCCCTTGCCAATGGTTTCGCGAACAATGCCATCGCGGATGAAGAGATAGCCCATCTCTCCTACGCTTTGCGCGCCCCGAGGAACCAATTTGGGCTTGCGAAATGCGTAACCAAAGAAGCCGAGGATCAAGACGACGGCCAGAAAAAGTAAAAAGGTAACTTTTGAGATATTGAACTGCAGTGAACCAATGCTGAACGACAAAATCGCATCAAATTGAAAGATCTCAGCCCCTGGGGCGGGAAAGCCGCAACCCGAGAAAAGGTGACAATTCGGTCCGCCGGAGGCGAGGACGCCGTAGGTCATCAACGAACCCCTTCAGTCTTAACAGTGTTATCAGTGTTAGTCGTGCCTGACAATGCTGAACCAGTTTTCCGTGCCCACGCTTTACCAGCGGAGCCGCTTTCTCTCATTGCCTTATTCTCTCGAGCAAGCCCGGTGAAAATGAGGTAGTACGAAAGTCCCAGCCCTACCAGCGCCCCGACGGCCATCAATGCTGCCCGATTCCCGAGCCACAGTGACGCGACCCATCCGAGTCCCGCGTAGAGCACAAGCCCAGCGATCAATCTGCTGGAAATGATCCACGCGGTGTTATCCATGCTGGGCACCACACGTTGGTGTGTGCTGCCCGTAATGGATTGCGCGCGCGAACGGTACCACCGCGGCTCATACGCCGGGATCTCGGGTTGAGACTCGGGAAGACTCATTTGCGCTCACCCTCCGACGACACGGATGCCCCCGCTGCAGGATCGACATAGAGCACTTTTGTGGTGCCAAAAATCCATACTTCAAGCAAGGTCCATACTAAGGTTCCTGTCAGGATCGCGGCAGCAAAAGCCTTGGTATCAAAGGCTGTTGTGTCAGCAAATAGCACGATGATCAACAAGAGCACACCGATTTTGACGAGGTACAGTGTCAAGGCCATGGTGAGGGCCATTTGCGGATTAGATCGCAGGACTGCACCCAATGCCACCTGGCCGACTGAGAAAAATGCGACAACAAGTGCGGTTCCAAGTACCGCCCCAATTGCCGCCGAACTTCCTCCGACCCAGGAGGAAATCACCACAACAACACCACCAGCAACAACAGCACCAATGCCCGCACGACGCAACACCAGTGCGTCAATCGTGCGCTCTTTCGGCATGCTCACTTATCCTCGTGTTCGGTTCATATCAATGACATGTCATGTTTTTTTGAGAAGTCTCTATTTTTTGGGAAGTCGCTATGAGTGACCTTCGCTATTTCATATCGACCGTGTATGGAACACGTTACTCCATGAATGCTGAAGTCGTATCAGCCCGTGCGATCGACAAAAGGTGATATACCTCGCACTGCTCGGTCGCCCGGAGCTTTGCGCACCAAAGCAATAACGATCACCACGCCAATCGTGGTGCCAACGACCGCATAAGGCAGCGGAAAGAATGCAACTGCCAGCGCTGCACCTGAAATTAATGCAGTCACGGCGTACATTAGGAATACCGCTCGACGCTGTGAATGACCCATTTCAAGGAGCCTGTGGTGCAGGTGCTGCTTATCGGGGGCAAATGGATTGCGGCCAGCGCGAGTTCGTCGAACAACCGCCAAGAATAGATCGACTAGCGGTATCGCCATAACCGCGAGTGGTAGCAATACTGGAAGCAGCGCCGGGAAGAACACCCCGCCGCTCAAGGCACTGGGGTCGACCTGACCTGACAAAGTGATCGTTGCTGCAGCGAGCAGCAGCCCCAAAAGCATGGATCCCGTGTCCCCCATGAAAATGCGTGCCGGAAACAGGTTATTGGGCAAAAATCCAATTCCCATACCCACAAGGAGCACACTGATCAAAGTTGCCAATGTTGCCCGTTCCAAACCAAGATCAACAGAAAGTAGGTAAGCGTAAACAAAGAATGCACCGGCCGCTACGGTGACAATTCCGGCGGCCAAGCCATCTAGTCCATCAACAAAATTAATCGCGTTAATACTGACCAAGACAATAATCACCGTGAATAAAACACTCGTGAGCGGATCAAGAACAAATGTTCCACCAAAAGGAAGCCAGATGATGGCGATCCCCTGAAATGCCATGACTCCCGCGGCCAAGACTTGACCCGCAAGTTTGGTTGGGGCATCCAAGCCCCATTTGTCGTCCACGATTCCTAAAATGACGATGATCGCAACACCAGAGAGCAGTGCCACGACTGTTTGCGAACCATCAAAGACTGAGCTCATCATGGGCAGTTTGCTGGCCAGTAATAGGCCGGTGAGAAGTCCTCCCACCATGGCCAAGCCACCAAGGCGGGGTGTCGGAGTGTCATGGACGTCACGATCTCGAACGGGGGCCATGATCCCCCATTTCAAGGCCAGCGCCCGGACCGGAGGTGTCAACAGGTAGGTGACCGCAGCCGCGGCGAATAAGCACAAAAGGTATTCCCTCATGGACTTCAATCACCTCCTCATGCGTGCACTCCCCGTATCTGGGGCTAGGTCAGTTGTTGCTCTTGTCTCGAGCATACGCAGGAAAGTCCGAGACCAAGGCGTTTGTTTCGGCAGCAACCTTGGCGTGTTCGGATGGCTGATCAGAACGCACAGCCCGATCTATGAGATCAGCAAT
Organism: Candidatus Nanopelagicales bacterium; assembly: GCA_017857175.1. Lineage (GTDB taxonomy): Bacteria > Actinomycetota > Actinomycetes > S36-B12 > S36-B12 > UBA4592. The sequence goes on from JAFMDS010000026.1 coordinate 21,135, forward strand.
TATCTCCATTTGCTCGATACCCATACCTTGAGTCGTCACTGATGGTGTTCCCACCCGAATTCCCGATGCAACCGATGGTGGAGCGGTGTCGAATGGGATGGCGTTCTTATTCAGCGTTATTCGCCCAGCATCACATCGCTTCTCGGCCTCAGCACCTGTCACGCCAGTGCTCGTGACGTCGATCAAAGCCAGATGGGTATCTGTTCCGCCACTGACAGGTCGCATGCCGCGCTCGGCCAAACCTGCCGTAAGTGCCTGCGCATTGCGAATCACCTGCGCTGCATACTCCTGATACGCAGGGGTGCTCGCCTCTTTGAGCGCCACTGCTTTACCAGCAACCGCATGCATGAGTGGACCACCTTGCATCATGGGGAATACAGCCTTATCGATTTTCGCAGCATGTTCGGCCTTGCACAGCAACATGCCGCCGCGAGGGCCCCTTAAGACTTTGTGAGTTGTAAATGCGACAACATCGGCGTAAGGAACCGGGCTGGGGATCGCTTTCCCCGCAACAAGTCCGATGAAATGCGCGGCATCGACCATTAAAATTGCACCGACTTCATCGGCGATTGCTCTGAAGCCGGCGAAATCAATGAGCCGCGGGTATGCGGTTGCCCCACAAATAATCATTTTTGGTTTGTGCTCATGGGCAATTTTGCGCACTTCATCCATATCAATTAAGTCATTGTCTTGGCGCACACCATAGGAAACAACGTTGAACCACTTGCCTGAGAAGTTCACGGACGAACCGTGGGTGAGGTGTCCCCCGTGGGGCAAACTCATGGCCAGCACAGTGTCGCCCGGAGCGACAAATGCGCCGTAGGCAGCGATATTGGCGCTCGCACCCGAATGGGGTTGCAGGTTGGCATGCTCAGCACCAAATAATTCTTTGGCCCGCTCAATGCCCAAAATTTCGGCCTTGTCCACTTCAGAACATCCGCCGTAGTAGCGCTTTCCCGGATAGCCCTCGGCATACTTGTTGCTCAAGGTCGAACCTAAAGCTGCGAGCACGGCAGGGGATGTGAAGTTCTCGCTAGCAATCAGTTGCAAACCGCTTCTTGCCCGCTCAAGTTCAGAAATAATAATGCCGGCAATTTCCGGATCTTCTTGTTCAAGTTCGGAAAAATCTGGACCCCAGAAAACCATGTCACCCTCTATCGTTGTCGATGTTCAAAAAGGCGCCGCTCACCCTCATGCACACAGTCCCTAACCCTATTGGACTCGATCGTCCTCGCGCGTTGACCTAGGCGGCGACAGTTCCGGCACTACACGGCATAGTGCTTCGGTTCTGACTTTGCCTTCCCTGGCGATGGTGGGGGTATCGGTTGAATAGTCGACGACCGTGCTCAGCGCACTAATAATGCGATTTTCCGATGCCCCTGAACCCCCGTCGACTCCCATGCCGCCGGATAGATCGCCGGCGTCCAGGATGACGGAAATCTCGTCCAGTTCCAAAGCATCTAGCTCCGCTGCCTGTGAGATAGAAGGTTGTCCTTGCTGGTTTGCGGCTGTAGACGCTAGCGGGCCTGTGACCTGAAGCACCGCGAGTGCGAGTGGGTGAATCGGCATTCGAACAGCAAGTGGAGCACCTGGTGGGTGGTCCCACGCTAATGTCGTTCCCGCGCGAAGCAGGATCGTGAGTTCACCGGGCCAAAACGCGTTCATCAGGTCCTTTGCGCCACTTGGAACTCTGTGCGCGATGCCTGTCACAGTATTGGCGCTCGGCACTAGAACACTTAAGGGGACAGTGGCTTGCAAACCCTTGTGATCGCGCAAGGCACGAGTACCACGTGGACTGAATGCATCTGTCACCAAGGCATACATCGATTCAGTTGGCACTACCGCAATTCCGCCACGGCGAACTGTTGACAGTGCGACCGTTAGTGCGCGCTCTCGGTTGGCACCGTCTCGCACATCAATCCGAACTGTCATGACACTTCCTCATCTCGATCGCTCCTGGGGTGCACACCTAAATGCGCGTTGCCACAGTGAATCGTGGACGTTGATTGTAATCCTGACGATCGTTGACATTGGCAAAGAATCCTGATTTCTGAACCACATCAACCACACTTCCCGTGTCCGAGTCAGGACCTTGAACATCTGCATGTTCAATGACAAGTAGCCCGCCAGATTTGAGCAGCAGTGCGGCGTTACCCAAAATGCCGCGCACCACATCAAGACCATCGTTTCCGCCATAGAGAGCCATCTCAGGTTCATGGTCTCGAACTTCTGGGTCACGAGGGACCATTCCTGCGGGTATGTACGGTGGATTACATGTGACAACATCACACATGCCAATTAGCCCAACGAGTTCAGGTATTTGTTCGTCAGTTGCATCAGCATTCACCACGGTCACCGGCAATTTGGTGTGTATCCGTTGAACATTCTCGGTCAACCACGGAAATGCATCAGCACTGAGTTCAACGGCAGTGACACGAGTGCCTGGAACTTCAAAAGCTAAGGAAATTGCGATTGCACCAGATCCTGCGCAAAGGTCAACGGCTATGGGCTCAATGCATTCTTTCAAGTGACGAATGGCTGCCTCAGTTACTAATTCGGTCTCGGGTCTCGGGATGAACACTCCTGGGCCGACTGCCAATTCAATGTGTCGAAATGGAGCGACACCTGTCAAGTGCTGCAGAGGGATTCTGTTGAGCCTCTTGGCCAGAAGACGCTCAAATGCGATTCTGGTTTCGTCGCCGATGTCGTCATGCAGGTGCAGCCTGTTCCTGGTTACACCTAAAACAAAAGCAAGGATTTCAGCGGCATCAACAGCCGGGTTATCAATCTCAGCTCTCTGAAGTCGACGCTCGGCATCAACAAGGACATCCCTGTTTGTGGTCACGAACTCGGCTCCGCCAACCTGCTTTGCTGGTCAGCCGTCATGCATGCCTCGATGACGGCATCAAGATCGCCATCGAGCACGTGATCGAGATTATTGGACTTAAATCCGACTCTGTGATCGTTGAGCCTATTGTCCGGATAGTTGTAAGTTCTAATTCGCTCACTGCGATCAACTGTGCGCACTTGCGAACGTCGAACATCGGAAGCTTCTTTGGCGGCCTGTTCTTCAGCTACGGCCAACAACCGCGCACGTAAAATTCTCATTGCCTGCTCACGGTTTTGTAACTGACTTTTTTCATTCTGACACGAGACGACAACACCTGTGGGTACATGTGTAATGCGTACGGCAGAGTCGGTGGTGTTCACGCTTTGCCCGCCGGGACCGCTCGAACGATAGACATCGATGCGCAAATCATTTGGATCAATAGTGATGTCAACGTCTTCAGCCTCGGGCGCAACCATGACTCCGGCAGCGGAAGTGTGGATTCGTCCTTGTGATTCGGTTACGGGAACACGTTGTACGCGATGCACTCCACCTTCAAATTTCAATCGGGCGTAGGGTCCCTCATTGAGTTCGGGTGCACTCTTCGATTTCACGGCGATTGAGACATCCTTGTATCCGCCAAGGTCAGACTCAACAGCGTCGAGAACCTCAGTGGTCCAGCCCCTTCGCTCGGCATAACGCAGATACATTCGCATCAAATCAGCCGCAAAAAGTGCGGATTCGTCTCCACCCTCTCCCGCTTTGATTTCCACGATTACGTCTTTGTCGTCCATGGGATCTCTGGGCAGTAAGAGAGCAGTTAGTCTTTCAGCAGCCACCAATTGGGCTGCTTCAAGTGCTTCTACTTCAGCGGCAAAAGATTCATCCTCTGCCGCAAATTCTTGTGCAGCCTCAAGATCGTCGGTCAATGTGCGCCATTCTCGGTAACTGGCAACGACAGGACGCAATTGTGCATACCTGCGCCCTAATTTGCGCGCAGCAGCTTGGTCCGCATGAATGGATGGATCAGCAAGTCCCGCCTCAACCTGATCGAGTTCTGCGGCCAACTCTATGCATGACTCAAACATGGCATGTCCCCTTCCTGCGTGACCCCATCAATGTGCACCTAACTCGATCGTTGAAAAAAATACGGGCGCCGGTCTGGGACCGACCGCGCGACGGGGGAGACACGCGGCCGATCCCGGGCCGGCGCCCGGGAAAAAGTTAGACAGATTCGGTTTGGTCGTTCTTTGCCGTGCCTGAACCGTAACGATTCTGGAACTTGGCGACTCGACCACCGGTGTCAAGAATCTTCTGCTTACCCGTGTAGAACGGATGGCACATGGAGCACACATCCGCATGGATGGATCCATCTTTTGCTGTGCTTCGAGTTGTGAAGGTGCTCCCACATGTGCAGGTGACCGTGGTTTCCACATAATTTGGGTGGATATCGGCTTTCATTGCTCTCTCCTTGGTTAGTTCCGGGTCGACCCTGCCAAATAAGACCCATGATTCGATCTTGCTTGCTCAGTGCCGTGAACCGGATTGTTAATTATGCCATCACCACGCTGGCTCAGCATGGTGGACCCCCACGTGCGGGATCCTTTATGCCTAATCCTCGTCGCCCCTTGATGGAACGGAAGGGGTTGTCTTCTGCACCTGCTTGAGGAACTCGTAGTTTGTTTCCGTATCCCGCAACTTGGTCAGTAGCAATTCGATGCTTTGCTGCGGATCGAGGGCATGAAGAACTTTGCGAAGTGTCCAGACGATCTTGAGTTCCTCTGGCGACAACAAGAGTTCTTCCTTACGAGTACCTGAAGGATCCACATCCACGGCCGGGAAGATTCGCTTGTCAGCGAGCCTGCGATCGAGCTTGAGTTCCATGTTTCCTGTCCCCTTGAACTCTTCAAAGATGACCTCATCCATGCGAGAACCTGTCTCCACCAAAGCGGTCGCAAGGATTGTGAGAGATCCACCATTCTCGATGTTCCTTGCTGCGCCGAAGAACTTCTTTGGTGGATATAGCGCAGTTGAGTCCACACCACCCGAAAGGATTCGACCGCTGGCTGGAGCCGCAAGGTTGTAAGCGCGACCCAACCGAGTCATGGAGTCAAGTAGGACAACAACGTCTTGACCGGACTCCACCAGACGCTTTGCGCGCTCGATAGCAAGCTCAGCAATGATTGTGTGGTCTTCAGCAGGTCGGTCAAATGTTGAAGCGATTACCTCACCGTTTACCGAACGCTGCATGTCTGTGACTTCTTCGGGGCGTTCATCCACGAGAACGACCATGAGATGACATTCCGGGTTGTTTTGGGCGATGGCGTTCGCAATCGACTGCAAAACCATGGTCTTGCCAGCCTTTGGAGGCGAAACAATGAGTCCCCGCTGACCCTTACCAATGGGCGAAACCAGATCAATGACACGCGTGGTCAAATTATTAGCCGTAGTTTCCAATTTCAAACGCTCCTGGGGGTACAGGGGCGTCAACTTGGAGAACTCAGGGCGCGCACGTGCTGTTTCAACATCGAGCCCATTGATGGAGTCAACTTTCACGAGCGGGTTGAACTTTTCGCGCCGCTCCCCTTCACGCGGCTGTCGCACGGACCCGATAACGGCGTCACCCTTGCGCAATCCAAACTTGCGAATGAATGACAGCGATACGTATACGTCATTTGGTCCTGGAAGATAACCACTGGTTCGCACGAAGGCGTAGTTGTCAAGGACGTCGATGATGCCAGCTACTGGCAACAACACGTCATCTTCGGTGATTTCTGTTTCATAGTCATTGAAGCCCCCGCCTTGACGGCGAGCTGGCCTGTCTCGGCGATCTCTTCGGTTGCGATTTCTGCTGCGGTTGCGATCATCGTCGTTGTTTCCGCGATCATTGCGATCATTATTGCCGCGATCATTGCGATCATTGCGCTCGTTATTGCCGCGATCATTGCGATCATTATTGCTGCGCTCGTTATTGCCGCGCTCGTTATTGCCGCGCTCGTTATTGCCGCG
>JAFMDS010000065.1 GCA_017857175.1 Candidatus Nanopelagicales bacterium
GTGGGTTCAGGTTGGGTGGGTTCAGGTTGGGTGGGTTCAGGTTGGGTGGGTTCAGGTTGGGTGGGAGTTGCGTTGGCGCCTTTTGTGGTTGCGGGTTGAGTTGAAGCGATCGAGGTCTCGGGTGTTGTGACCGGTGTGATCGCTACGGGGGTGTTGGTTGCTGCGGGTGTGTCGAATCTAGTCGGGAGGTTGCCTTTCTGCCCCACTATGGGCGTTGTTCCTGAGGCAGATTTAGGAAAAACTTCAACGACTTTGCGAATGGGGGGTTCCGCGGTATCAGGTGCGAAATTCTCAGGGTTCGTTTGTTTGGTTGGTGTTGAACTTTGAGGTGCACCTTGAAGTGAAACAGGCTCCTCGATTTGTGTTGAGTCCTTGGCATTCGAGCGAGCGGTGACGTGGCTTGGTTCAGCTTCACGAATCGTTACCGGGGTAATTCCTGCAACGGGTGTGGAAATTTGATTTCGCGGCTCAGAGGGGATTTGTGGTGTTTGTGGGTCTTGGTGGTGGTCATTTGCAAAATCACTTGCAGGTGAACTTGTGGCGCTTGGCAATTCCGTGCGCCTTGGTCGCCAACTGGCCGTAGCGCCCGGTGTATGCACAGTGGGCACAGTGGGCACAGTGCTTTGTGCACTTACCGCTATTGGCGCCACGATGGGAGAGGACTGGCTATCAGCCTTCTTGTCGGATTCGGGTGCTTTGGGTGAAGGTGTGTTCGACGACTGCGTGTTCGACGACGGCGCAACTCGATTACGGGGACGTGTTCGTCCAATTAAAACCCGACCGGATTCGGTGACTGTGACATCAGGCGTCAAGTTCTCGGGCAGTTTTGCATGATGGGCAGTTGTTTCTTGTGCAGGCAGAGTTTCAGGCAAAGCGATTTCAGTTGTCTGACGGGTAGCTTTGTTAAAGCTCCGCGCTACCTTTTGTGGCTTAATTCCAGTTGGTTTTGGTGGCCGCGGCGAAAGACTCTGGGTGGTAATCCTTGGCAGCGACACGGGTGGTGTCGGAATGATTGGAGCTGCCAGCGAATCACCCGCTGCTGCGAATTGCTCGACCACTTCATTTTCAGGTTGCGCTTGCACAGCCAAAGGCTTCGGCCGGGCTTTGATGATCCCGATTGATTTGGCGGAGGTGCCATGCGCAAGTCGTTTGCGGACAACCGCGATCGTTTGGTGCGTCACCGTGAAATGGGCCGGTGTAATGACGAAAGACGTTGTCGATTTTCCAACTCGACTTAGCGGAGCCACTTGCAGGAAATCACCGCGAAACGGCCCTCGCCAATTGGAAGAATCATTCGTGACCATTGAATTATCTCCCTTCCGTCGCAGCGAGATGTCGGGTTTGAGTGAGAAGCCGCTCGCGCACGTCTCGAGTTAAGTCCAAAATGTCATCTAATGACCAGTGAAGGTGGAAGGCCAAGAATCCGATCTCTTCCCAGAGAGAATCGGCCCCGGCCGTTAGGCTTCCCCCGGACCACCACCTGCCATGTCTACTGCAAAATTAGTTGAGCACGAGGGACATGAAACCTCAACCAACGTGTGACCCTCGGAATTGATCTGGCGGTAAAGATCTTGCAGAAATGCTAAATCTGTAGCCCACAGTCCACCCATGACCTGGTCATCGATTGATGGCAAAGTTCCGAGCTGGGTCACCACCCGAGCTAGGAGAACGAGAGACAGAAATGCCTCGTTCTCTCTAACTTTGGGGTCCAAGAGAGGCATGAGTTCGTCACGCGCTGTTGCCAGCCGCATTGTTCCTTCGCGGTGCACAGCCCCATTAGCATCAACATAGCCTCGGGGAAGGACGAACTCAAACGTTGTCTGGAAAGACTCTGGTTGAGTGCTCATTGGGTTTACTCCGTTATGACGTCTTCATTTCGACGAAACTCAGACTGATGGTCATCTGAATCGCCGAGGCTTCACCCGCGGTGAGTGAACCGTAATCAATGCTCGAAACGAGAACATCGGAAAACTCCATCGTGAGAACCGCAGCACCAGTCGTGTCCTTGTAAACAAGTTTTGCTGTTTTACGTGCTGACGACTGGTCGCCTGAGAGGCCGGCCATGATCCAGCCTGTTACGGCTTGATCACCAGTGTTGAGAACTGAGATGGACATCTCGCCCGACTGGGCAGGTCCGTACATCTTCTGGTTCACATACAGGCCCTCAGGTGTCATTGACTTTGTCTCAATGACTGGAGCTGTCTTAGTGATGCTGTTGATGGCCGTCACGTTAGGAATAGTCGTGCCGTCAACTGAGAATTCGAACGAAAAGGCGGTTAAGGAATCGCCACCGGTAAGTGCCATGGGTTATTTCTCCTAGTCTGTTATGAGATCGAATGTAAGAGTGATCAGGGATTAGTCGCTGACGGAGGCTCCACCAGAGAACTGGGAGAGACGGAAGATGACGAACTCGGCTGGTTTCACCGGAGCAACGCCAATTTCCACAATAACCATGCCAGCATCGATGGTCTCTGCGGTGTTATTGGTGCCATCGCACGTGACAAAGAACGCTTGCTGTGACTTTTCACCAAAGAGTGCACCACTTCGCCACTCATTGACCAGGAAAGCGCTGATGGTTCGACGGATACGACCCCAGAGGCGCTCGTCGTTCGGCTCAAATACACACCACTGCGTTCCCTGGAGGATTGACTCTTCCAAATAGTTGAAGTAACGGCGAACGTTGATGTAACGCCATTCGGCATCGCTGGAAAGCGTGCGCCCACCCCAAACACGGATTCCTCGGCCTGGGAATGACTTAATGGAGTTCACTCCCTCAGGGTTCAACATGTCCATTTCGCCGCGCGTCACGGCAAGCTCTAGACCCGTTGCTCCTTGAATGACTTCGTTGGCGGGAGCCTTGAACACGCCACGGGTGTCGTCGTTGCGACCCCAAAGTCCAGCGATATGCCCTGATGGTGGGAAATAGACATCGTGGCCAACGGAGGGATCGAGTACCTGAATCCATGGCCAGTACATGACCGCAAATTTGGAATCAATGTTGGTCGTTGTTTCACGCCATGTCGAGACAGCCTGCGCATTGAGGCCCGCAGGTGTGTCAAGAATTGCCATGCGATTTCCCATGAGTTCACAGTGGGAGACCATGGCTGTCTGAACTGCAACGACGCCTTCAGTGTCGATGAGTCCCTGGCGATGTGCCGTGACGACATCGGGTGCGAGAACCATTGTGATTTCTTCGATGGCTTCGAAGGCCGCAAAACCTGTGCGCTTTGAGGAGTCGCCCACAACCGATGCAGCTGCAACGGCGGGGATTGTTGCGCCCTTGGGGATCGACAGGGTCACTTGACCTGTGGAAAGTCCTGCGGCCAAAACATCTGTGGCGACATTCAATTCCTCAACGGTGATCAAACGTGAACGGGTGTTGATTGCCGTTGCGACATTTGTGGGGCCGGCTCCGGAAGTGACACCCGAGTAGGACTCAGAAGCACCTGAATCCGAGTTCACAGTGACGTCGAACAAACCAGCATCTGGGTCTGATCCCGCTGCAACCTCGACATCAACCGTGATCGTGCCAGCGTTGGCATCGACAGCGCGCATCTGGAAGGCGGGGACGGCCGAGCCCTTGCCCGACCCAACTGCTTCGATGGCTCCAATGGCCAGACCTGGTGAAGGGGTTGAACCATCCAGGGGGAGAGGCAGGCGCACGATGTAGGCGCGACCGCCGCCGTTGTTGAAGTATCCATAGACCGACTTAGCCAGAGCGAAATCTTCAACGATCTCGCCGAAGGTGGCGACGTATTGAGACCAGTTGGTGACGAGCGTTGGCTCGTTGACAGGGCCACTGGGGGCGAAACCCACAAAGCCAGCGATGGCAGTTCCTACGCCTTCAATGGGGCGCGTGGCTGCGGGTACTTCCTCAACATACACGCCGGGAGATAGATATGAAGGCATTGATTTGCTCCTGTTCGATGTTATTATGAAAAATTTCGGGTTTGGTGCTCGCAGTATGCCGTATGCCACCCAGATGAGCAACCAAATATATTTAAAAGATCAAGTCTCAGACCTCATTGAGTTCTAGGATGAGACTATGCCGGGCCCCGTAGCGACTGTCGGAACCATGACCACCTGTGATTTTGGGCTATTTCCGTCCGTGTTCATCCCATTGCCACTAGGGGTCAATGCCAATTTCCTTCCCGTTGGGTGCATCGAGGACATCATTCCTATTGTCAACATTGTCCCGTTCGGCATGTGCGACTCCGAGTTGAATCCCATGGTCATTGCCTTGACGGCGGCTGCACTAGGGGTTCCGACCCCAGCTCCATGCATCCCGGTCGTGGTTGATCCATGGGTTGCGCCCAGCGACATTCTCATTGATGGAGTCCCAGTTCTCACCGAGGGCGCATTCTGTGAATGTTTATGGGGCGGAACCATTGACCTCGTTGGACCGTCGCCCGGTTTTAATGTCCTTGTTGAATAGCAGTTAGTCTGGAATAACCGTCAGTTGAAGGGGCGCGAGCCAACCGATCTTGGCAATAACCTCGCAGGAAGGTAGGTTCGCGCTGTGTTCCTTATCCTCCTGCTCTGGGTCGGCGCTATTGCTGGAGTTGTCCTCAAAAAACGATGGGCAACCCCATTGGGGTTAACAACCATCGCCATTACCGCTGTGTTTGCGGCGTTCACGGCATGAAAATGTTGCGGTAGGAATTCATATGTTTTCAATGCCAAGCGTGAGCAGTTTGTCCTCTTCGCTGAAAAAGCCGACCGTGCCAAAGGCGCCGACTTTTAAACCACCGAAAACTCCAGCGATGCCACCGTCGCAGAGTTCGGGTGGAACATCTCTTGGAGGGAATGCAGGAGCCTCCGAATCACCAACAAAAGACATAGAGCCTACGCCCGCCGTTGGAAGTGCTCGCTGGATCAATATCTTGGGCATTGGGTTTGTGATTTTCGTAATATCTGCTGCAATTACACAACAATACGGCTATGGAATGTCACCGAGTTCCCTTGGAATTCTGGAGCGCTCTGCTCTCGTAGGTGTTGCATTTGGGCTCATTTTAAATTTGATGATGGGCATGAGGCCAAACCATTACGGCGTTATTCTTTTGGCTGCCGTCGTTGGATGTGCGGCGAGTGGGAAGCAAATAATTGGTCACGCAAATGGCGACTTGAAACTCGACCCTAATGAGGTGGTGTTCGGGCACGCTTATTTTGAATGGGCTTTCGTGGTTTTCCTTGGGGCGATCGTGGCATGCGCCCTGATGCTGCTCTGGACCAAATCATGGCTGTCACTGGACAGGGGATTGGTACATCACGCAGGGGCGGCACGGGTTTTCACATTCAGCTGCATCATTTGGCTGTCCCTAACGGTTCTGCTGTCCGTATTCCAAGTTCTCCGTAACTGCGGAGTCGGCATGTGTACCTCAGATCCCACCAGTGCCGGTGCACAAAGTTTTGAGTTCACATTTTCGGTGAGTGGAAGCGGCGGTGTCGATGCATCCATTTCCATTCCTGGCTTCGTGACCGTCATGGCGGGCATCGGTTTGGTGTCCTTTATCGTTGGAGCCATCATCAATTTCCGCATGAAAAAAGCAGCGCACCTCACCGCATAGTCACAAAATCCCAATGTGATTTCCCTGCACTCCTGCGCATGAGAGTCGGCGCGCTTAGTTCACATATGTCTTTCGCTCTACTACCGTTGCTCACGTCAGGCAGTGAGCCGGCGCAAATAGGAGGAAAGCATGTCAGGTATTGGAACTGTGTCGCGACCGATTGGCGTCTCGATCATTGCAATTTTGATGATCATTAACGCATTCGCCGATATTTTTATTGGTTTCATGTTGATCTTTTCAGCATTCGGAGAAAACCCAGAATTTGTCAACCAGATCACAGGTGAAGCTCAGACCGCGTCCACATTCTTCTTGTGGTTCTACGGCGCAATGCTAATTTTCCTTGGCTTGATCTTCTTCTGGCTGGCTAAGTTGGCATGGATTGGAAGCGCGACAGCACAGGTCTTCATCTCGGTGCTCGCTGTGATCAATATCGTGTTTGGCTTCTTCAGCC
>JAFMDS010000066.1 GCA_017857175.1 Candidatus Nanopelagicales bacterium
ATCAACTGTGCGGACTTAATGTCCTCAAGCGTGTACGCAGAGATCCCGACTTTCCGAGCCAAGCCGGAGTCAACTGCAAGGGTCAGAGAATTGGAAACCTGCCGTCTTTCGTGATCGCTGAGTTCAAACCAGTCATGAACTAAAACGGAATCAAGGTGCGTCCGATTCAGGCGCGAAACCGATTGATTGATCGAGTCCATGACCTCTTCAGCGGTTTTGCCTTTGCCCGTGACCTTAGTTTGCACTTCAAATTGAGCAATTTGCAATGTGCCGATTCGCTGTTCCGAGTCACCGTAACCTGGTGCAGTGTCTAACTCATGAATGCCAGCAACTGAGAGAGTTTGAATGAGATCCCTAAGCGCGGAATCAGACATCCGCCCAACTGCGTTGGTGGCTCCATAGTCCAATCCCCATTGCGCGGTCCCAATGGCGAGTCGGTGCATGTGAGCAGCCTAGTTGTTACAGGGCATGAGAAGAGACAACCTCAACGGCCTAGAGAACATGGGTGGCAAGAAGGATGACAGCGGCAACGAGCAGGAGAACACCAGAGCCAACGAGAATGGAGCGGTACGTTTTCGTGCTCATGCGATGCCGGGTTGCCGCAAGGGCTACAACCAGTACAACCTTCACGCCAATGAGCATGAGATAGAAAGTAATAAGAAAACCGACCGCGCTCGCTGGGTTTTCACGCCAGAAGTTGACCAACAGGGTTGACCCTGCAGTGACCCAAAAGATCCATGGCGCAGGGTTGAGAAGGTTAATAAGAGCGCCTTGAAGCAACACCGGGTAGCGATCGAGGTGTTTGCGGTGAATTACTTCATCCGCAGACATCGGAGGTAGGGCCTTTCGTGCTGACAGGAGAGTTTCAACCCCGAAAAAGGCAACAACGATTGCGCCAATGACTCCGAGTATTTGGATACCCACATTGGGCAATTGGGCCACGAGGGTGAGTGAGAGCCCAATGATGATTGCATCAGAAAAAAGCGGTGCAATGGCAATTCGCATCCCAGCAGCGAGTCCCGAACGCATGGTCGTCGTGATCGCGAGACCCATGAGAGGACCAGGGGCTGCCCCAGAACCAATACCAATGGTCAGGCCTGCGACAAGGGCTTGAATCATGTGGACACGATATCCATAGCAACCAATTCATCGAGTGATCGAATTTCATATTTGGGTCGCACGCCCAAATGCTCGGGACTCTGGCCTATTCGGTTCACCCAACAGGCAGTGAAGCCAAACCACGTTGCGCCTATTGCATCCCACTGGTTGGCGGAAACAAATAGAACCTCTTCTTGAGAGATTGCTGATCTGCTCGCGCCCTGAGCCCATTCCCATCCCAGCTGATAAAGGGGTGCGTTGATTTTGAAAGTCCTGACTTGATCCGAGGTGAATAGATGAGAGTCGCTGACCTCAACTCCAGCGCCGGTCAGCATGGGGCCAATCCATTTGCGATTTCCATTTGTCACAACGGCCCACGGTTGGTGCAGACTTTCAAGGAGTTTTGCTGCATCAGGAAACATTGCGCAATTCTGATAAGCATCCATTGCTGCATCAATGTCAGATTCTTTGATCGGTATGGCCAAGTGGGCGAATGTTGCCACGAGAGCGTCAGAGGTGATCTGATCAAAATCTGCATATTTGCCACTCATACTGCGAAGTCGAGAGTAATCAATTTGTTTTGACCGCCACAGGTTTCCAATTTCGGTGCCGCGTGACGGAAAGGCGGATTCCAAATGCGCAAATGAATGCGCAGGATCAAGCAGTGTGCCGAGGGCATCAAAACAAATTGCTGAAACCTGCCGCGATTCATCGGGAGCCATGACGCCAGATTACTTGGGGCACGCCGTCTAAATCCCACATAGCATTGCTATTTATCCCATAATAGAAATACAGGAGTCGCAGAAATCTGCACAATTCCCCTGAAATAGGAGTACTGAATTGAAAAGAATGCATAAGGCAGTCGGTGTCGCACTGAGCGGCCTCGTGGTTGCCAGTTCAATGACCATGGCTGTGGCGCCCGCACAGGCATATGACAGGGAAGCAGCAGGCTATGCCGCATCGCATTTCCTGAGTGTGTCGCAGCTACCAAAGGAGTTTGCAGCTAAAAAGGCCATGAATATTAGTGTGACAACTCCGGCTCTTAAGCAATATGTCTGTGACTATGGCCCCTTGGGCAACAAGATCGTGTGGGCTGGGAAACCAGATCTGAGCACAAACGCGTTCTACAACCCAAAGGGCAAAGGTCTCAGCCTGGATATCAACGTGGGGCAGTACAAATCCAATGTGGCCGCTGAGAAGGCATTCAGTCAGTTGTCAAAAGACATAAAGAAATGCGATGGCACCTTTACTGGCTCATGGTCGGACGAGAACGACAACCCCGTTCCCTATGAAAATGTCATCACATCGGGCAAGATTCCTGCCGTGACTGTTACGGGCGTGCAGTCAATCTTCACCAACGAGAATTCGAATAATGCCGCTAGCGGCGATCTTCCTGCTTATTTGAATGACAGCATGTCGATTTTCACTCTGGTCAATGACGTGATCATCACAACCACGGGCTCAACAGGGAGTGCGTTGAACTTCACGGCCAAACAGAAGAAGGCACTCATTCAGGTTGCCAACGACATGGTGACAACGTGGGTTGACTAATCCCAGTTTGTAGAGACCTGACTTGTCTAGACCCAACTTGTCTAGACCCAGGTTGGCAGCCACATGCGTAGTTGCCATTGACTGTAGGGGATAACCTCTCCGGTCCAAATGGGATAGAACCACCAAGCCGCCGCAACGACAGCCAGTAGATATAGCCCAACCAGGGCAACAACTACAGGTTGTTGTTGCGGCGGTTTGCGTTGCAGGATCTGCATAATCGTGAGAGCGACCGCCATCACCACAAAGGGGACGTACGCCACCGTGTAGAAAGTGAAAATCGTGCGATCGAGATAGAGCAACCAGGGGAACCATCCGGCGACGATTCCCGCGAGTACCGCGCCAGAACGCCAATCCCGCGTTGTCACCCAATTCCACAGTTGCCATGGAATTGCCAGCAGCGCCGCCCACCAGATGATCGGGTTTCCAAGGGCGAGAACTTCCTGTGCGCAGTGATCAGTGGGGCAACCTAATGTTCCATCTTTAATGCTTTCATAGGAAAAACTTGTTGGGCGAGACATGAAAGGCCATGACAACGGGTTGCTCTGATAACTGTGTTCTGAATCCAGATTCACATGAAAGTTCCATGCTTGTGAGTGGTAGTTGAGTAATGAGCGCAATGCATTGGGCAGCCATGACGGCTCTTGGTCATTGGCCCAGTTACGCCCCCAGCCGGAATCAGAAACGAACCAGCCGGTCCAACTGGTGAGATAGACGGCACAAGTAATGACAATCGTTGAAATAAACGCGATCGGCGCACTCAGCAGGAGAGTTGCAAGCCATGGTCGTTCGACGCCGATTCCTTTTCTGGTTGAAACGTCCCAGAACAGTGACATCAGCATGAAAATTGCCAGGAACCAGAGTCCTGACCACTTCACCCCAACCGCGAGAGCCAAAAAGAAGATCCCAGCCAATCGCCAAGGTCGGATCCCCATGGACGGCCCAAAACCGTGAACCAAACCAATTGTTGCCAATCGCCGTCGAGAGCTGTCGCGATCGAGAACTAGCGCACCAAAGCCTGCCAGTACAAAAGTGCTGAGCACCATGTCGAGCAGGCCGGTGCGACTCAAAACAATGTGAATGCCATCAAGTGCCAGGAGTAGACCTGCGATAGCTCCGATGAGATCTGAGCGGGTCATACGTCGAACAATGCGAGCAATCAGTACGACTGAGATGGTTCCAAGCAGAGCGACCATGAAGCGCCAGCCAAAAGGTGAGACACCGAACATGTATTCACCTGCTGCGATAACCCATTTGCCCACCGGCGGATGCACAACAAAGGAACCTTCGCTGGTGAATGCTTCTACATTGCGCCAGTTGCTGCCGGCAGAGAGCATCAACTCGTTGTGGTTTTCAACTGCCTTGTGCTCAACTCCGAAACGCAAGAGGGCCCATGCATCTTTTGCGTAATATGTTTCATCAAAGGCAACATCATGTGGCCGCCCCAAATTGGTAAACCTGAGAATGCCGGCAATCAACCCAATGACCATTGGGGCAATCCACGAGGCAAAGCCCGATACGTTAAATGCGGGGTACAGACGCTGCGCCAAAGTCGCCACACTGCGATCAGGGGCGGATGGACTCCCAGTTGCCTGCACGCATCAATAGTAGGTGTCCCACCCTGCTTTGGGGAAAATCTTGCTGTCAGTATTGCGACATGAGCACGGGAGCGGAAATGGGCATGTTGATTTTCGCGGCTACGCCTATGGGCAATGCGGGGGATGCCTCACAAAGGTTGCTGGACGCAATCGCCCACTCAGATCTGATCGCCGCCGAGGACACCCGCAAGTTTCGAAACTTGGCCAGCAGGCTGGGTGTTGAATTTTCAGGTCGGGTGATCTCTAACTTTGAGGGAAATGAACTCGGTCGAGTCGATCAAATTTTAGATTCAGTGCGTAATGGTGAGCAGGTACTCGTTGTCACGGACGCGGGGATGCCCAATGTGAGCGATCCGGGTTATCGACTTGCCTCGGCCGCAATTGAGGCAAACCTTCCGATTTCGGTACTGCCTGGGCCATCGGCAATTCTCACCGCCCTCGTGCTCTCCGGACTACCTTCCGATCGATTTTGTTTTGAAGGATTTTTACCCAGAAAATCTGGGGAGCGAAATAGTGCGCTCACTGCACTCGCAGCCCAACCGCGAACAATGATCTTTTTTGAAGCCCCACACAGGTTAGAGCAGTCGTTGGCGGACATGGAGCACGTTCTGGGTGGAGACAGGCGCGCAGCTATATGCAGGGAAATGACCAAGACCTATGAAGAAGTTATCCGCGGCTCTCTGAGTGAGTTAGCGCAATGGGCGCGGGGTGAGGTTCGCGGCGAAATCACACTTGTGGTCGCGGGGGCAAGCGATGAAGAAATTCGATCCAACAGTGGTTTAGGTGATATGGATTCGGTTGTGGCCAAAGTTCAGGAACTCACTCGAGGTGGCATGTCTCTCAAGGATGCTTCGGCCCATGTCGCAGCTTTGGCAGGCATGTCAAAACGTGAGGTCTATCAAGCGAGCCTTGAACAACGTGAACAGGCAAAAAATTCTGGTTCACCGAGAAAATAGTGCTACCGGTACCGCGACTAGACTTGCAGCATGAGTGAGTTGCCCAAGACCTATTACGTGACAACTCCTATCTATTACGTCAATGACGCCCCCCACATTGGTCATGCGTACACAACGACAGCGGGCGATGTCCTCACTCGCTGGCACCGCCAACGCGGTGAAGATGTCTGGTACTTGACAGGAGTTGATGAGCATGGGACCAAGGTTCAGCGCGCCGCTGAAGCAGGTGGAGTAACTCCGCAACAGTGGGTCGACAGGCTCGTTGAACAATCCTGGCGCCCAGTCCTGGACACAATTGATGCCAGGAATGACGATTTCATTAGAACCACGCAGGACCGACACATGGAACGGGTCCAAAAATTCTGGGATGTTGTTCGTGAAAACGGCTACGTATTTTCAGCACCCTATGAAGGCCCCTACTGCGTTGGTTGTGAAGAGTTCAAATTCCCTGCGGACCTGGTACCGGGCACAGGGGAATTCGATGGTGAAATGGTGTGTGCCATTCATGGCAAACCACCGGAGCAATTGAGTGAGGACAACTGGTTCTTCCAACTATCCGCTTTCACGCAAAAACTGATTGACCACTACGAGGCCAACCCCAACGCAATTCGTCCTCAGAGCGCTTACAACGAAGTCATGAGTTTCCTTCGCGGTGGTTTAGTGGATATTTCCATGTCACGCTCCAGCGTCAAATGGGGAATTCCACTCTCGTGGGATGACTCTCAAGTTGTCTATGTCTGGTTTGATGCGCTGTTGAACTACATCACGGCAACGGGCTACGGCTCTGAACCTGG
>JAFMDS010000027.1 GCA_017857175.1 Candidatus Nanopelagicales bacterium
GCCACATTCTTCTTTTCCTTGCGACGCACTTTCTTGGCGCCTGGACCTTTGGGGGCCATGTATTGGTTTCCTTTTCTTTGGAGGTTGTGAGGGAATTCGCAGAAACTGCGAGGTCGTTCGCTTAGGCCTTCTTCTTGCCGGCAACGGTCTTGCGTGGACCCTTGCGGGTGCGCGCATTGGTATGGGTACGTTGCCCGTGCACGGGAAGACCCTTGCGGTGACGGATTCCCTGGTAGCAACCAATTTCCACCTTGCGGCGAATGTCAGCTGTCACCTCGCGGCGAAGGTCACCTTCTACTTTCAGATTCGCTTCAATCCAGTCGCGCAGGGCGAGGGTTTGCTCATCTGTCAGATCTTTTGATTTCATTTCCGGATCAACACCGGTTGCTTCGAGTGCTTTGGCTGCCTGTGAGCGGCCAACACCGTAGATGTAGGTAAGTGCGATTGCCATGCGCTTTTCGCGCGGCAAATCAATACCAATAAGTCGTGCCATGTGGCGTTCTCTTTTCTTTATAGGTTCACGGGGTCATGGTGGGAGAGCCAATCCAGCCCGCCAAGGCTGGTCTCTGGCCCCGTGGCCAGAGGTGTCGTCTTCACTGTTCGCACGCGAACTGTGAAGGGTCGGGTTCTCCCTTTACTTGGTGGCCTCGGTTGTCTCTCCAAGATCACCCCAGAACATGATTCGGTTGAATCAGCCCTGGCGTTGCTTGTGACGTACGTTTTCGCAGATCACCATGACGCGACCGTGACGACGAATGACCTTGCACTTGTCGCAGATCTTTTTGACGCTTGGTTGCACCTTCATGGTTACTCTTTCTCCGTTATGTCACTTCATGCAGTTTTTACCGCATGAAAACCTTTGTTTATTACTTGTAGCGGTAAACGATGCGGCCGCGGGTGAGGTCATAAGGCGACAACTCCACCACAACGCGATCGTCCGGGAGGATACGGATGTAGTGCATCCGCATTTTCCCGCTGATATGAGCGAGCACCTTGTGCCCATTGTCCAGCTCAACACGGAACATGGCGTTGGGCAAGCTTTCGGTGATCGTGCCCTCGAGCTCGATCGCACCCTCTTTCTTGGCCATTACCCTTCTTCCTTGTAGAGCTGCTAGTTCACTCGGCACACATCTATCCCCTGGAGCCAATCCGCTGGAATAATTCAACGAGCGAAATTCCGGGCAATTTTCCCTAGGGGAAGAGCGGGCACGAGGACCCACGTCAGCCCACGGAGTCTACGCCCCTGCCCCAATCACCCAATTTCCGGGTACCCCTCAGCCCCAAAAACGACCTGCTCAAGGGACCTGCTCAAGGGACCTGCTTGATCCGGGTTCGCTCAATTGGCCAGATCGGGTCAAATTTCCTCGAACAATTAACTCAAACGCAGAAAAACATGCTCCCACTCACCGAATTACCATGTTTCCACGGTGGTGCCAGTCATGACGACACGAGAGCCTATAACCATGAATATTGAACCTAAAGACGAAATTGACGCAGACGACGTCACCGATGAAGACCTCGACAGTGTTGTTGGTGGGGGGTGATTTCGGAACCGGTGGCGGAGGCGGCTGCTAAGCCGATAGGACGAACATCGTTCCCTCAGGTTCAGGGCGTTAGTCACCTGCGTGGGTTGAAAGTTGATTGATGTCCTGTTTTCTTGACTTGACACACCCTTTGGCTCACAGTTGGGCAATGATTGGGCTGACCGAGTTGGGTTCATACACGCCGGCTTTTGATCGAGCCGACCCTGTGGCGACACTTGTCCAACAGGGCAATGTGCGAGTCCCTGATCTCCTGCCCATCAGATACTCCCGCATGGCGGTGAGCCCGTTCACCTTCTACCGCGGTGCTGCAGCCGTGATGGCTAATGACCTCGGAGCCGCCCCAACCTCCGGAATCATGGCCCAACTCTGCGGAGATGCCCATCTGGGCAATTTCGGAATTTTTGCCACGGCAGAACGCGGAACGATTTTCGATGTCAATGATTTTGATGAGACCTACCCCAGTGACGACTTTGACAGTGCAATGAACACCTTCGCCCTGGAATATTCCCAGCAAGTGCATGCTGACTATGCCGAGTTCCTTCAAGCAATCCGCGCCAACGAAATCACAACGACTATCCCGGACGAACTCTCACTCACCATAGACATGGACAAAGACAAAGCCTTCATACTTACAAAGAACACAGCATGATGTCAGGAATTTAACCATGGATCGTTTTGGTCGACGACCGCTCAGTCTGTTAATCGCCGCTGCCATTGGATTCTCTCTCGCGAACTCCAATTATGCGCAGTCAAATGAAATTGAATTCGCCATCCCATCAGCACCACAATTAACCAGCGCTCGAGTTACAGACTCCGGCATTCGAGTGTCTTGGAAACCACCGCCGTCCGCTAATCCACCGGTCACGCATTATGTGGTCACCGGTGGACCTGGTTCGTGCCCTGTAACCGTTTCCGCAGATGCACGGTACGCGGTAATGCCAATCCTTGAGGGTGAAAAATCAATCGTTCCTTCTGTCTATGCAGTTAATTCGTACGGCCAATCAGATCTGGACAGTTACTCC
This sequence comes from Candidatus Nanopelagicales bacterium, assembly GCA_017857175.1. Taxonomy (GTDB): domain Bacteria; phylum Actinomycetota; class Actinomycetes; order S36-B12; family S36-B12; genus UBA4592. Next base: position 2,567 of record JAFMDS010000027.1, read on the forward strand.
AAGAATTTGTCACTGAGCGCCCCTAAAGATTCCATTTACACCAATGTTCAGCTCTTGGAATTAAGCGACTTTCATGGAGCATTGGAAGGCACGAGCCGCAATTTCGGCGCCGCACTACTTGCCAGCGCCTGGGCGGATGACCGGGCCAAAGTGGCCAATACGTTGACACTGAGTGCAGGTGACAATATTGGCGCGTCTCCCCCTATCTCATCATTATTTGACGAGGCACCCACGATTGAAGCCCTCGGACTCATGGGGCTTGATTATTCAACTTTCGGAAACCATGAACACGACCGTCCACTTGCCGCCCTGCGGCAGACCATCAATGACTCGGACTTTGAGTGGGTTGTTTCCAACTACAGTTCTCTCACCCCTCTCACTGGCGCGACCAACGCTGCCAAAGAATTTGCCATCGCCGAACTCGATGGGGTTTCTGTGGGAATCGTCGGAATGAATACCAGCTCCACCGCGGATTTGGTTGCTCCATCGAATCTCACCTATGGCAGAAAAACTCTCGCTATCGCGTCAGGCGTGCAGCCCATGAATAAGGCGGCGAAGAAAGCACTCCGGGCAGGTGCTGACATTGTCATTGGCCTAGCTCACGAAGGATGGGATGAGAACCTGAATGGTAACTCTTATGGCCAACTCCTCGATCTTGCGGGAGAGTCACGAAACATCGACGTGCTTTACGGCGGCCACACGCACCAGCCTTACACGTCAATGGTTGGAGACATGCCTGTCATTCAAGTTGCGCGTTCAGGAGTTGAGTACACCCGCACACAGTTATGCATAAATACGTTCAATGGTGAGATTCTCGGAACCTCCACCGAGATGATCACCCGCGAAATGCTTGATGGCTTAACACCTGATCCATCGGTATCAAAATTGGTTTTCAAGTATGAAGAGCTCATTGACCGACAACTCGGCGAAGTCTTAGGACAGATCAATGGTCAGTTCCCGCGCGGAGGAATCCCAGAAGTTGAACGATCGGGTCAGACACCCATGGGTGACTACTTAGCCGATGCACTGCGAGACAAGTACAACACGCAATTGGCCTTGATCAACGGTGGATCGATCCGCGACACTTTGCCTGCCGGCGGGTACACACCCCTGAATAAGTCACTCAGCAGACCCAGTGCAACAAACCCCGGTCCCTACGACATCACCTTGGGCGACATCCGCGCTGTCTTCCCATTTGAGAATTCAGCCGTGCGAACAACGATTGACGGTGAACACCTCTGGCAGGCTCTTGAGAATGGCCTGACCGGTTACCCCGCCAATGGCGCCTTCCCACAAATCTCAGGCTTTCGCTTCACATTCAACCCTGACCTGCCTGAGTCACAACGCGTATTGTCAGTGACCCTGCAGGATGGAACGCCAATCGAACGCAACGAGCAAAAGTACTCCGTGGTCACCAATGACTACTTGGTCAATGGCGGTGATAGTTACGTGGGCATGTTTGCTATTCAGGATGCAATCATCGGAGACCTCATCAGAGATCTACTCGCTCAGGCAATAAGAGCAGACATGGCGTCGACAGGCTCAGTGACACCACCGCTAGCTGACGGTCGCATCACAATCGTGCGGTAATTTACGGGAGAGTCAAAATCTGCGGACCACTGGCGGTAATTGCCACACTGTGTTCCCAGTGAGAAGCCCAGTTGCCGTCGCTGGTGACAACGGTCCAATCGTCATCGAGCACCTGTACCACGGGGGAACCGATGGTGACCATGGGTTCAATTGCTAACACCATGCCCACTTTGAGCTCTAGACCCGAACCGGATTTGCCGTAGTTGGGTACAGGTGGATACATGTGCATTTCAGTACCAATGCCGTGTCCCACGTAGTCTTCAACGATCCCGTAATTGCCATGGCTGCGTATTTCACTCTCAATGGCGGCGCCAATATCTCCGATTGTGTTGCCAGCAACTGCTGCATCAATGCCTGCGAATAGCGATTTCCTTGTGACATCGGAAAGTTTAAGAAATTCATTGCTGCCCGAGTCTCCTGCGATGACCGAGATCGCGGCATCACCGTGCCAACCATCAACAATCGCGCCACAATCAATAGAAATTAGATCGCCGTCTTCGATCACCTTGTCGCCCGGGATCCCATGCACGACTTCAGCATTAACACTCGTGCAAATGACGGCCGGAAAACCGTAGTAACCAAGAAACGAAGGTGTCGCTCCTGCGCCATAAATACATTCACGAGCGATCTGGTCCAACTGCCCCGTTGTGACCCCTGGGACAACAGCGCGCTCCAAGGTCTGCAGAGTTTGTCCAACAACTGCCCCCGCAATGCGCATCAATTCGATTTGTTCAGGAGTCTTGATCTGAACTTTCTCTTTTTTGCGGAAAACCATTATTGAGCGTTTACGGCTTGGGCAATGGCCACCGTGACAACGGCAATCTCACCGAGGCCGTTGACCTGAGTCAGGATTCCATGGGAGTCATAAACGGCAATAAGCGGCGCGGTTTGCTCCGCGTAGACCTGAAGCCTGCGGCGGATGACGTCCTCTGTGTCATCGGGGCGCCCCTGCTCGGCGGCGCGCTTCACCAGGCGTTGAACAACTTCATCGATATCCACGGTCAGCTCAATAACAGCGTCGAGTTTGGTCCCGGCCGAGCGCAACATGGCATCGAGTTCAGCAACCTGCTCCACCGTGCGTGGGTAGCCGTCCAGGATAAAACCTGGGCGGGCATCGTCATGGGTCAGGCGATCACGAACCATGGCATTGGTCACGCCGTCGGGGACATACTCCCCCGCATCCATGTACTTCTTGGCCTCAAGTCCAAGAGGGGTGCCTTCAGTGACATTGGCTCGGAAAATATCGCCTGTTGAAATATGTGGAATGCCAAGAGTTTTCGACAGAATTGCTGCCTGAGTCCCTTTACCAGCCCCCGGTGGCCCCATGAAAACGATGCGCATGAGGGTAAACCTTAGCGCAGAGGCTAGTTCTCGCTCGTGCCCTGCACAGATTGGTCGTAATCGATAATCGAGCCCGTCATCATTCCTGCTTCATCGCTGAGCACGAATGCGATGGTGCGCGCAAGCTCCTCCGGCTGAATCAAGCGCCCAAAAGGTCTCGTGGCCGCCGCCAACTCAAGCCAGTTGTCGGGGGCATTGTGATATTTGCGCTGAATCATGTCCTCGGCCGGCGTATCCATCCACCCGGGGTTGACTCCAACCACCCGGATGTGATCGCGCATGAGCTGATTAGCCAGAGTCTTGGTCATGGTCATGAGTGCGCCTTTTGATATGCAATAGGGCGTAATAAAAGGAGCCCCGCCATGGCCCGAAACGCTGCCCACATTCACCACTGAGGCAGGCACCCCCGCATCACGCGCCATGCGGGCAACACCCTGAATAATGAAAAATGGGGCATGCAGGTTGATCTGCATCATGCGCTCAAAGAGTTCCGGGGTCGTGTCCCAGATGTCACCACGATCGGTGATACCAGCGCAGTTGGCCAGGTGATGGACCACTCCATAACGCTCCCGCACCTGATCTACCAATTCGAGGACGCTGTCCATGTTGGCAAGGTCCACCGGGATGTATGAGGCGTCGCAGCCTTTTGCTTGAAGTTCAGCCGCCACCGCTTGACCGCGGTCAACACCTCGACCCGTCACAATCGCAGTGGACAGGCCAAGGTCTGCCATCTGGTGGAGTAGTGCGGCACCCAATCCTTGAGTCGATCCGGTGACCAGCGCGGTGCGTCCTGCAAAAGACCCTGCACTCATGAGATTACTTGAGGAAGCCTTCGTAATTGCGCTGCTGCAGCTGGGCTTGAATCTGCTTAACGGTGTCAAGTCCAACACCAACCATAATCAGCAGGCTGGTGCCGCCGAAGATGAACTGTGTTGAAACACCCAAGAAGTCAAAGGCGAAGACCGGGATGATCGCGATGGTGCCCAGGTAGAGCGAACCGGGTGCGGTTAATCGAGTGAGGACATAGTCGAGGTACTCGGCCGTTGGTCGACCAGCTCGAATTCCCGGGATGAACCCGCCGTACTTCTTCATGTTGTCTGCGACCTCGGTCGGATTAAAAGTAATTGAGACATAGAAGTAGGTGAAGAAAACGATGAGCAGGAAGTAAGTCGCGAGGTACCAGGTGCCAGTTCCCGTGCCGTAGTTGCGTTGGAGCCACTGCGCCCATTCTGCTTGGCTTCCCGTGAGCTGTACAAAAAGTGTCGGCAGGAAGAGCAATGACGAGGCGAAGATAACCGGGATAACACCGGCCATGTTTACCTTCAGAGGAATGTAGGTAGACGTGCCGCCGTACATGCGACGCCCAACCATTCGCTTGGCGTACTGCACGGGAATGCGGCGCTGCGCCTGCTCCACAAAGACCACGAAGGTGATAACCACGAGGCCAATGAGAAGAGTGAGAGCGAAGGTGAACGCACCCCTGCTGCTCAGAATGTTGACGAACTGAGCAGGGATCACAGCAATGATCGAGGTGAAGATCAGCACCGACATGCCATTGCCGAGGCCGCGCTCAGTGATCAACTCACCGAACCACATGATGATCGCCGTTCCAGCCGTCATAACCGTGATCATGACCAACATAACCCAAATGGCTTGATTCGGAATCAATTCCTCATTACAGCCTTGGAAAAGAGCGCCGGGTGAGCGAGCCAGAGACAAAATGGCTGTGGACTGCAAGATCGCTAAGCCGATGGTCACATAACGCGTGTACTGCGTAATTTTTGCTTGGCCGGCCTGTCCATCCTTCTTGAGCATTTCAAGGCGCGGAATAACCACGGTGAGCAATTGCAAAATGATGCTCGCCGTGATGTAGGGCATGATGCCCAAAGCGAATACGGAGAGCTGCAAAAGTGCGCCACCACTAAACAGGTTGATCAGCGCGTAAACAGAGTTGTCCTGCACAGTGTCAATACACCGTTGAATTGCTGAGTAATCAACTCCGGGGGTCGGTAGGACCGAACCCAGGCGATAGATCGCGAGCAAGCCGAGGGTAAAGAGGATCTTCCTGCGAAGATCCGGTGTGCGCAGGGCATCTGCAAACGCACTGATGTGCATGAAGCCTCCTGCTTAGAGTTCGGTTACAGATCCGCCTGCGGCAACGATCTTGTCACGTGCCGTGCCTGAGAACTTATCAGCCGTCACATTAACCTTAACCGAGATATCGCCCTGGCCAAGAACCTTGACCAATTCGCCCTTGCGAACCGCGCCTGCGGCCACGAGGTCGGCAACGGTGATGTCGCCACCCTTAGGGAACAACTTCTCGATCGCAGCAACGTTGACGACCTGGTACTCCTTGGTGTTCGGGCTGGTGAAGCCCTTCAACTTAGGCAGACGCATGTGGAGGGGCATCTGGCCACCCTCAAAACGCGCTGGAACCTGGTAGCGAGCTTTCGTTCCCTTGGTACCACGGCCGGCTGTCTTACCCTTGGATGCTTCACCGCGACCCTTACGAGTCTTTGCGGTCTTGGCTCCAGGTGCTGGACGCAGGTGATGAACTTTAAGAGTCATGTTTACTAGACCTCCTCGACAACCACGAGGTGCGCAACGGTGTTAACCATTCCACGAAACTCTGGTCGATCCTCTTTGATCACGGTGTCGCCGATTCGCTTGAGACCAAGGGAACGCAGCGTATTGCGCTGGTTACTGGTGCCACCGATTTCCGACTTGATTTGAGTCACTTTGAGCTGAGCCATTACGCACCTGCCCCTGCTGCACGAGCACGCAAGAGTGCGGCGGGTGCTACGGCTTCGAGTGGAAGTCCGCGGCGAGCAGCAACAGCCTCTGGTGACTCCAGCATGTGGAGTGCAGCGAGTGTTGCGTGCACAATGTTGATGGCATTGTCTGAGCCGAGTGACTTGCTCAGTACGTCATGGATGCCAGCGCACTCTAATACAGCACGCACAGGTCCACCCGCAATAACACCGGTACCTGGTGCGGCCGGACGCAACATGACAACGCCAGCTGCAGCTTCGCCCGTCACTGGGTGTGGGATCGTTCCCTGGATGCGTGGAACCTTGAAAAAGCTTCGCTTGGCTTCTTCAACGCCCTTAGCAATCGCGGCGGGGACTTCCTTGGCCTTGCCGTAACCAACACCCACGTTGCCATCGCCGTCTCCGACTACGACAAGTGCAGTGAAGCTAAAGCGACGACCACCCTTGACCACCTTGGCAACCCGGTTGATCGCGACTACGCGCTCAAGGAATTGCGACTTCTCCTCGCGTGGGCCACGATCCTTGCGATCCCGACGCTCGCCTCCGCCTGTTCGGCGCGACGTTTCAGACATTGTTACCTCTTCCCGATCGAGACATTAGAAGGTGAGACCGCCTTCGCGAGCGCCCTCAGCGAGGGCAGCAACGCGACCGTGGTACTTGTGGCCACCGCGGTCAAAGACCACTGTGTCAATCCCGGCTTTCTTGGCGCGGGCCGCCAGTTCATTACCCACCTTGCGGGCTTTTGCGGTCTTGTCACCATCAGTGCCCCGAAGGCCACTTTCCATGGTTGACGCTGATGCCAACGTCACACCTTTGGTGTCATCCACCAACTGCGCAACCATGTGGCGAGCGGAGCGGCGAACCACCAAACGTGGACGCATAGTCGTGCCTGAAACCTTCTTGCGAACACGAAGGTGGCGACGCTTGCGACCCACGGCAACCTTATTGCCTGAGCCAAGCTTTGTGGCGAAGGAACTCATTACTTACCAGCCTTTCCGGCCTTGCGGCGGACAACTTCGCCTTCGTAGCGAACGCCCTTGCCCTTGTATGGCTCTGGCTTGCGAAGCTTGCGAATATTCGCAGCGACTTCGCCGACCTTCTGCTTGTCAATTCCAACAACCTTGAACTTGACCGGAGACTCGACAACGAAGGAGATTCCTTCAGGTGCGGCAACAACAACGGGGTGGCTGAATCCGAGCGCAAACTCGAGATTGTTCCCATTGGCGGCCACACGGTAACCGGTACCAACAATTTCAAGTGTTTTTTCGTATCCCGTGGTTACACCAGTCACCATGTTCGCAACGAGTGTGCGGGTGAGTCCGTGTAGTGAACGTGATGCGCGTTCGTCGTCAGGGCGGGTGACGATGATTTCATCGCCCTCCTGCTTGACCACGATGGGATCAGCAACCTTAATGGACAGAGTGCCCTTGGGGCCAGCAACCGAAATGTCATTGCCATTAATAGTGGCGGTGACTCCTGCGGGAACGGGCACGGGGGCGCGACCAATACGCGACATGTCTCCTCCTACCAAACGTAGGCGAGGACTTCCCCACCTACGCCTTTCTTTGCGGCCTGGCGGTCAGTGAGCAACCCGGTCGAGGTGGACAAAATTGCGATGCCGAGGCCACCGAGGACCTTGGGGAGGTTCGTGCTCTTTGCATAAACACGCAAACCAGGCTTTGACACCCTGCGCAGGCCAGCGATTGACCGTTCACGTGATGGACCATATTTAAGGTTCAAGGTAAGTGTCTTGCCAACTTCTGCATCGACAACTTCAAAGCTACCGATGTAGCCCTGCTCCTTGAGAATTTCTGCGATATGTCCCTTGATTTTTGAATGCGGCATCGACACGGAGTCGTGATACGCCGAATTCGCGTTGCGCAGACGTGCAAGCATGTCTGCGATCGGGTCTGTCATTGTCATGGCCGTTGGGCCTTCCTCGCTGTGGTTTCCCTCGTTAGTGGGGACCTGCAGCGTCGTGGTTTACCAGGAACTCTTTGTTACACCGGGTAGTTCGCCTGCATGTGCCATCTCGCGCACACAAATACGGCACAGGCCGAACTTGCGGTACACCGAGTGAGGACGTCCACACTTGTTACAGCGGGTGTAGCCGCGCACCTTGAACTTTGGTGTTTTTTGTTGCTTCTGAATCAAAGCTTTTTTAGCCATTGCTCAGGCCTCCTTAAAGGGGAATCCAAGAAGCCGGAGCAGTGCTCGACCTTCTTCGTTGTTTGTCGCTGTTGTGACCACGGTGATGTCCATGCCACGTGTGCGATCAATTTTGTCTTGGTCGATCTCATGGAACACCGACTGCTCGGTCAAGCCGAAGGTGTAGTTTCCGCGGCCATCGAATTGCTTGGGTGAGAGTCCACGGAAGTCGCGGATGCGGGGAAGCGAGACGCTCAGCAGGCGATCGAGGAATTCCCACATGCGATCTCCGCGCATCGTTACATGTGCACCAATGGGCTGTCCTTCACGCAGTTTGAACTGCGCGATGGACTGGCGTGCCTTGGTGACCTGTGGCTTTTGGCCGGTGATGTCAGTGAGGTCGCGGATGGCGCCTTCGATCAGCTTTGAATCACGTGCGGCTTCACCAACACCCATGTTCACGACAATCTTGGTCAGGCCAGGAACCTGCATGATGTTCTTGAACTTGAATTCCTCCTGCAGTGCAGGAACGATTTCTTCACGGTAGCGCGCCTTAAGGCGGGGCATGTTTGCCGTTGCGGTTGCCATATATATCAGTCCTTAGATTTCTTTGCCTGTGCGACGTGAAATACGAACACTGCGCTCTGCTTCGTAGGTCGAACCATCGGCGCGACGCTTTTCCACTTTTTCACGGGTATAGCCAACACGTGTGGCCTTGCCATCTTCTGGATCAACCAGCATGACATTGGACACGTGAATTGGAGCTTCAGTTGTGATGATTCCACCGCTGCGGGCGCCACGTGCGTCTTGACCAACTTTGGTGTGCTTCTTAATTCGGTTCACACCTTCAACGATGACTTTGTCCGATTCAGGGTAAACATCGATGACCTTGCCAGTGACGCCACGGTCTTTGCCCGTGATGACCTGGACTGTGTCGCCCTTGCGAATGTTGAGCTTCGACATTTACAACACCTCCGGTGCGAGGGAGATGATCTTCATGAACTTCTTCTCGCGCAGTTCGCGGCCAACCGGCCCAAAGATACGGGTTCCGCGGGGTTCGCCGTCACCCTTGAGAATCACTGCAGCATTCTCATCAAAACGGATGTAAGAACCATCAGGGCGGCGGCGCTCTTTCTTAGTGCGCACGATGACCGCTTTGATGACCTCACCCTTTTTGACACCGCCACCAGGGATTGCATCTTTGACCGTTGCAACGATGACGTCGCCGATACCTGCATACCGGCGGCCGGAACCGCCCAGTACGCGAATGCACAAGATCTCCTTGGCACCCGTGTTATCCGCAACCCGTAGTCGCGACTCTTGCTGAATCACTTCATTCTCCTGATCGTCTGCTGGTTCTCACTACTTGCTGCAGCGAGCCTTGCGGAACTAGTTACTTGGCTTTTTCGAGGATTTCGACAACACGCCAGCGCTTGGTTGCTGACAATGGACGGGTCTCCATGAGGAGCACGCGATCACCGATACCAGCGGTATTGGCTTCATCATGTGCCTTGAGCTTGCTGGTACGGCGAACAACCTTGCCGTAAAGAGGGTGCTTGAAGCGGTCTTCGACTGCAACAACCACGGTCTTTTCCATTTTGTCGCTGACCACGAGGCCCTCGCGGACCTTGCGCTCGCCACGTTCGTTCTTTGTACCTACACTCATGCGGCACCTTCCTTGCTGTCTAGACCCTCAAGGGGGGTGATGCCGAGTTCACGTTCGCGTAACACCGTGTAGATGCGTGCGATGTCTTTGCGCACTGCGCGCAAGCGACCATGATTTTCCAATTGTCCTGTTGCACCTTGGAAGCGAAGGTTGAACAGTTCTTCCTTCGATTCACGCAACTTCTCTGTCAACTCTGCGTTGTCGAGATTACGCAATTCACCTGTTGGTGTGCCAACGGCCATCAGTCTTCACCTGCTTCATCGCGCCGAACGATCCGGCACTTCATTGGGAGTTTGTGCATTGCACGAGTGAGTGCTTCATGAGCAATCTTCTCGTCTGGGTAGGAGAGCTCGAACATCACGCGACCTGGCTTGACGTTGGCCACCCACCACTCGGGGGAACCCTTACCGGAACCCATGCGGGTTTCAGCTGGCTTCTTGGTGAGCGGACGGTCTGGGTAGATGTTGATCCAGACCTTGCCACCACGACGAATGTGACGAGTGATGGCAATACGAGATGCCTCAATTTGACGGTTCGTGACGTATGCAGGCTCGAGTGCCTGCAAACCATAGGTACCAAAAGTCACCTTGGTGCCACCCTTTGCCACACCACGACGTGTCGGGTGGTGCTGCTTACGGTGCTTGACGCGACGGGGAATCAACATGGATTAGCCCTCCGTGGTTTCTGCAGGCACAACCGGCACTCCGGCGTTTGCTGCTTCGGTCTCTGCGAGTGAGGCGTTCACTACTGTCTCGGTCGCAATGGCTTCTGGTGAAGCAATTTCAGCTGCAGCATCATCGCGGCGTGGACGCTCAGAGGGCTTATTGCGCTGCTGACCCATGCGTGCGGTTGCCGCGGCGGCTTCACGCTCGGAACGAGTTGGCAGTGCTTCGCCCTTGTAGATCCACACCTTGACGCCGATGCGACCGAAAGTGGTGCGGGCTTCATAGAAGCCATAGTCGATGTCTGCGCGAAGTGTGTGCAGTGGAACTCGGCCTTCACGGTAGAACTCGGTACGTGACATTTCTGCACCACCAAGACGGCCACCAACCTGAACACGAATGCCCTTTGCACCAGCCTTCATTGCGCTCTGCATGCCTTTACGCATTGCGCGACGGAATGAGACACGGCTTGAAAGTTGCTCAGCGATTCCCTGTGCCACAAGTTGTGCTTCCATCTCGGGGTTCTTGACCTCGAGGATGTTTAGCTGAACCTGCTTGCCCGTGAGTTTTTCAAGATCTCCACGAATGCGATCTGCCTCAGCACCGCGACGGCCAATGACGATACCTGGGCGTGCAGTGTGGATGTCCACGCGAACACGATCTCGTGTGCGCTCAATCTCGACCTTTGCAATACCCGCGCGCTCCATGCCCGAGCTGAGCATCTTGCGAATAGCGACATCCTCTTGGACGTAGTCGCTGTAGCGCTGGCCCTTCTTTGAACTGTCAGCGAACCACCGTGTGGTGAAGTCAGTGGTGATACCTAGGCGGAAGCCATGTGGGTTAACTTTTTGACCCATGGGTTCACCCCTTCTCTTCTGCAGGCTTGGCTGCGGTTGACTTGGTGGTTTTTTCAGCTGTGGTCTTCTTCGCTGTGGTCTTCTTCGCTGCTGTCTTCTTGGCAGGAGCCTTCTTCGCAGCGGCCTTCTTCGCTGGTGCCGTATCAGCTGAAGCCTTGGCAGCTGAAGCCTTGGCAGCTGGTGCCTTCGCAGCAACCGGTGCCTGTGCTGGCTTTTCCGCTTTCGCGGGCTTGCTGATCTTTGGCATCTCGACACCATCGGTCACAATGACCGTGATGTGACTGCTGCGCTTACGAATCCGGTAGGCACGACCCTGAGCGCGGGGACGAATGCGCTTCATGGTGGGACCTTCATCAACGAATGCCTCGCTGATGCGAAGTTCCTTAGCGTCCATGGCGTAGTTGTTCGTCGCATTGGCAACTGCACTTGCGAGCACTTTGCCCACAGGTTCGCTCGCTGCCTGCGGTGCAAACCGCAGCATCGCCTGGGCGTCATCGGCGTTCATCCCACGAATGAGATCAACAACTCGACGCGCCTTCATGGGCGTCACGCGGACGTACCGCGCCTGGGCCCTGGCTTCCATCGCTTTCCCCTTGCTTCTCGTGTGTTACTGATTAAGTATTCGGTTGCTTTTCAAACGCTTTAGCGGCGCTTGGACTTACGGTCGTCCTTGACGTGACCCTTGAACGTGCGGGTCGGTGCAAATTCACCAAGCTTGTGACCAACCATGTTCTCGGAGATAAACACTGGAACATGCTTGCGACCATCATGCACAGCGATGGTGTGTCCCAGCATTACTGGTATTACCATCGAACGGCGTGACCAGGTCTTGATCACATTCTTGGAGCCTGATTCGTTTTGGTTCTCTACCTTCTTCAAAAGGTGACCGTCCACGAATGGACCCTTTTTCAAACTGCGTGGCATCTGTACCGCTTCCCTTAACGCTTCTTGCCGGACTTACGACGACGGACAATGAACTTGTCACTGGCCTTGTTGTGCTTACGGGTACGACCTTCTGGCTTTCCGCCTGGGTTCACCGGATGGCGACCACCGGAGGTCTTACCTTCACCACCACCATGTGGATGGTCGACCGGGTTCATGGCAACACCGCGGACGGTTGGGCGCTTGCCCTTCCAACGCATACGGCCTGCTTTACCCCAGTTGATGTTGGACTGCTCTGCGTTTCCAACTTCACCGATGGTCGCACGTGAACGCACATCGACGTTGCGGATTTCACCGGAAGGCATACGCAACTGTGCGTAGGGGCCGTCTTTTGCAACCAACTGAACACTGGAACCTGCTGAGCGAGCGATTTTTGCGCCGCCGCCTGGCTTGATTTCAACTGCGTGAATAACGGTACCTACCGGGATATTGCGCATTGGCAGGTTGTTACCTGGCTTGATGTCTGCACTGGGGCCGGTCTCAATGCGGTCACCCTGCTTGAGCTTATTTGGCGCAATGATGTAGCGCTTCTCGCCATCCGCGTAGTGCAGCAACGCAATGCGGGCTGTGCGGTTGGGGTCATACTCAATATGTGCAACCTTGGCTGGAATACCGTCTTTGTCCGCACGGCGGAAGTCAATGATGCGGTAAGCGCGCTTGTGGCCACCGCCCTTGTGACGTGTGGTGATCTTTCCGGAGTTATTGCGGCCACCCTTTTTGGGTAGTGGGCGCAGCAATGACTTCTCCGGCTCAGACCGAGTAATTTCAACGAAGTCAGCCACACTGGAACCACGACGGCCCGGTGTTGTTGGCTTGTACTTACGGATACCCATGTTCTCGTCTCTCGTTTCGTTTTCGTTCGGTCTCTAGTTACCGGCTTTAGTTACCGGTCTTAGGAGACCGGGCCACCAAATATGTCGATACGGTCACCTGATGCAACAGATACGATCGCGCGCTTTGTTGACGCCTTGCGACCATAACCGGTGCGTGTGCGAACGCGCTTGCCTTCGCGGTTCATCGTGTTAACGCTGAGCACCTTGACTCCGAAGACCTCTTCAACAGCGATCTTGATCTGGGTCTTATTGGCATCAGGCGAAACAATGAACGTGTACTTGTTCTCATCGAGCAGGCCGTAGGCCTTTTCGGAGACAACAGGTGAAATCAGGATGTCGCGGGGATCAGCAATTCTCATGCCTCTACCTCACTTTCCGTTGCAGTGGCTTTCGCACTCTTGCCCTTGACTGGACCAGCGATGAAGATGTCGTAGGCAGGTTGTGTGAACACCAAGTGATCGCAGATGAGGACGTCATAGGTGTTGAGCTGATCCGGTGCGACGATTGCTACATCGCCCAAGTTGCGCAATGACAACCAAGTGACGGCTTCTTCGCGGGTCAGCACAACGAGTACCTGTCCGGAGACATTAAGTGCCTCAAGTGTGGCGGTTGCCTCTTTGGTTGAAGGAGTTTCGCCCTTGATCAACTGAGAGACGACGTGGATGCGACCCTCGCGAGCCCGATCCGACAATGCGCCACGAAGTGCGGCTGCCTTCATCTTCTTTGGTGTGCGCTGCGAGTAATCACGTGGGTGTGGCCCATGGCTCACGCCACCGCCGGCGTACTGAGGTGCACGGATCGATCCCTGACGGGCGCGACCTGTCCCCTTCTGCTTATAAGGCTTACGTCCACCACCGCTGACTTCTGCGCGGGTCTTGGTGTCATGAGTTCCTTGGCGGGCTGCTGCCAATTGAGCTACAACAACCTGGTGGATGAGAGGAATGTTGACCTCTACATCGAAAACTTCGGAGGGAAGGTCAACCGTGCCGGATGCCTTACCTTCTGGGGTCATAACGTCCACTGCGCTCACAGCTGGACCTCCTTAGCTGCCGTGTGGAGGAAGACCAAGCCACCCTTGGGACCAGGAATGGCACCCTTGAGCAGGATCAATCCTCGCTCGGTGTCGATTGCTTGGATCTTGAGGTTCTGGGTTGTTTGGCGAACGCCACCCATGCGACCGGCCATTTTCATGCCCTTGAACACACGACCTGGTGTTGCACAGCCACCGATGGAACCGGCGCTACGGTGCTTGCGCTTGACACCGTGGGAGGCGCGAAGACCATGGAAACCATGGCGCTTCATGACACCCGCAAAGCCCTTGCCCTTGGTGGTGCCAACAGCGTCAATGAACTGGCCGTCAGCGAAAATCTCAACGCCAATTTCCTGCCCGAGGGTGTATTCGCTGGCATCGGGGGTGCGCACCTCGACCAAGTGGCGACGTGGTGTCACACCAGCCTTGGCAAAGTGTCCGGAGTCAGGCTTGTTCACCTTGCGTGGATCAATGGCACCGAAAGCGATCTGAACGGCCGAATAGCCGTCAACCTCTGGGGTGCGCACCTGTGTCACGACACAAGGTCCTGCTTTAACGACGGTAACGGGAACAACTTTGTTGTTCTCATCCCATACCTGGGTCATGCCGAGCTTTTCGCCCAGAACACCCTTCACGTTGGTACTCATGATGGTCTGTGTCTCCTCTAGAGCTTGATCTCGATGTCAACGCCGGCTGGAAGATCCAGACGCATCAGCGAATCAACGGTCTTGGGTGTGGGATCGAGGATGTCAATGAGGCGCTTGTGTGTGCGCATCTCAAAGTGCTCCCGGGAATCCTTGTACTTATGGGGTGACCGAATAACGCAGTACACGTTCTTCTCGGTCGGCAACGGCACGGGTCCAGCAACCTGTGCACCGGTACGAGTGACTGTCTCGACGATCTTGCGCGCCGAGGAATCAATGATCTCATGGTCATAGGCCTTGAGCCTGATCCGGATCTTCTGTCCCGCCATGGTGGCTTGGTTCCTTACTCGTGTAGTTGCGAATGTGCTAGGGGGTCAAACTTGTTGTTGCTTCTTGCGGTGGGGTTTTCGTGGCGGGAACCGGGTCGCGGTGCCCGCCACGAAGTTTGTTTACCCCGTCGTGCGGTGTGGTTCTTTACTTAAGGATCTTGGTGACGCGGCCTGCGCCAACCGTGCGGCCACCCTCGCGGATTGCGAAGCGGAGGCCATCCTCCATGGCGATGGACTGAATCAGTTCAACGCGCATGTCGGTGTTGTCGCCAGGCATAACCATGTCCTTGCCGTCTGGCAAGTACACAACGCCTGTGACGTCGGTTGTCCGGAAGTAGAACTGTGGACGGTAGTTGTTGAAGAACGGTGTGTGGCGTCCGCCTTCATCCTTGGAAAGGATGTACACCTGAGCTTCGAACTCGGTGTGAGGAGTGATTGAGCCGGGCTTGCAGCAAACCTGGCCGCGCTCAACATCTTCACGCTTGGTTCCACGAAGAAGCACACCGACGTTCTCGCCTGCTTGACCCTCGTCGAGCAGTTTGCGGAACATCTCGACACCGGTAACGGTGGTCTTGATGGCTGGTCCTGGGCGGATACCAACGATTTCGATTTCCTCGTTGACCTTGACGATTCCACGCTCGATACGGCCGGTGACAACGGTGCCACGACCAGTGATGGTGAAGACGTCTTCGATCGGCATGAGGAATGGCTTGTCAACCTCACGCTCCGGCGTTGGGATGTAGGAGTCAACTGCGTCCATGAGTTCCATGATCGAGTTGCCCCACTTCTCATCACCCTGAAGTGCTGGGAATGCAGCAACACGAACCACGGGAATGTCATCGCCGGGGAATTCGTAGGTGCTCAGAAGTTCACGAACTTCCATTTCCACGAGTTCGATGAGTTCTTCATCATCGACCATGTCGCACTTGTTGAGAGCAACAACGATGGAAGGCACACCAACCTGGCGAGCAAGGAGGACGTGCTCCTTGGTCTGAGGCATGGGGCCATCGGTCGCTGCAACCACGAGGATTGCACCGTCCATCTGTGCAGCACCCGTGATCATGTTCTTGATGTAGTCGGCGTGACCGGGGCAGTCGACGTGGGCGTAGTGCCTGCCTTCTGTCTGGTACTCGACGTGTGCAATCGAGATCGTGATACCGCGTTGACGCTCTTCAGGGGCCTTATCGATCATGTCGAAAGGTGTGAAGGGGTTGACGTCGGGGTAACGATCGTGCAGCACCTTTGTGATAGCAGCAGTCAACGTGGTCTTACCGTGGTCAATATGACCAATGGTGCCGATGTTGATGTGCGGCTTATTCCGCTCAAACTTGGCCTTAGCCACTAGCGTACTCCCTCTTCTTGTGCCGTCCGGCAAAACGCGGATCGGTTATCGGTTCTGTTTTCTTCTGTTGTGTTTCTACTGATCCGCGGTTATTCGCCGCGAGCTTTGGAAATGATCTCCGTTGCCACGTTCGATGGAACCTGAGCGTAGGAGTCAAATTGCATGCTGTAACTCGCACGTCCCTGAGTACGGCTGCGAAGGTCTCCCACGTAGCCAAACATTTCAGAGAGTGGAACAAGTGCCCTGACAACACGAGCGCCGGAGCGTTCTTCCATTGCCTGCACCTGTCCACGGCGCGAGTTGAGGTCACCAATGACATCGCCCATGAAGTCCTCAGGTGTGGTGACTTCAACGGACATCATTGGTTCGAGAATTGCGGGACCGGCCTGACGTGCGCCGTCCTTGAATGCCATAGATCCTGCGATCTTGAAGGCAAGTTCTGATGAGTCAACATCGTGGTAAGCACCGTCGAGCAGTGTGACCTTGACGTCAACCATGGGGTAACCGGCCAGAACACCGTGCTGCATTGCTTCCTGCGCACCAGCGTCCACGGATGGGATGTACTCGCGAGGAATACGACCACCGGTGACCTTGTTTTCAAACAGGTAGCCGCCGCCTTCTTCGAGGTTTGGCTCGATTGCGATCTGGACCTTGGCAAACTGTCCTGAACCACCGGTTTGCTTCTTGTGGGTGTAGTCCACGCGATCGACCTTCTTGGTCAATGTCTCACGGTAGGCAACCTGTGGCTTACCAACATTTGCTTCAACCTTGAATTCGCGCTTCATGCGGTCAACGAGCACCTCGAGGTGAAGTTCGCCCATTCCCTCAATGATGGTTTGACCGGTTTCTTCATTTGTTGAAACACGGAAAGTTGGATCCTCTTCAGCGAGACGCTGAATGGCAGTTCCAAGTTTTTCTTGGTCGCTCTTGGTCTTTGGCTCAATGGCCACCGAGATAACGGGGTCAGGGAAGGACATTGACTCGAGAACTACTGGGTTTGCCGGGTCGCAGAGGGTCTCACCTGTTGTGGTGTCCTTCAGTCCCATGACAGCAACAATGTCGCCTGCGCCTACCGAATCGATTTCTTCACGCTTGTTTGCGTGCATTCGATAAATCTTGCCGATCCGCTCTTTGCGATCCTTGACACTGTTAAGAACCTGGGTGCCGGTCTGCAGGCGACCCGAGTAAACGCGAACGTAGGTGAGCTTGCCCAAGTGGGGATCAGTCATGATTTTAAATGCAAGTGCGCTGAAAGGCTCTGAGTCGCTGGGCTGGCGCAGAATTTCCACTTCTTCGTCGCCCATCTTGTGGCCATCGATCGCTGCGATGTCCAGAGGTGAGGGCAGGAATGCGATAACAGCGTCGAGCATGGGTTGAACGCCCTTGTTCTTGAAGGCTGTTCCAGTCAGAACTGGGGTGAGCTTGGCTGCGAGTGTTGCTCGGCGGATACCAGCCTTGATTTCATCAACAGAGAGTTCTTCACCTTCGAGGTACTTCTCCATGATTTCGTCATCGGCTTCACCCAAAGTTTCAATGAGCTTCTCACGCCATTCGTTGGCCTGCTCGATCATGTCTGCCGGGATTTCTTCGATTTCGTAGTCCTCGCCCATGGCGGTTTCTCCACGCCAGGTGAGTGCGCGCATTTCCACGAGGTCGACGACGCCGATGAAATCTGCTTCGTTACCAATTGGAAGCTGCAGGACCAGAGGCACAGCGTTCAAACGGGAGATGATCATGTCGACGCACATGTAGAAGTTAGCGCCAGTGCGATCAAGCTTATTGATGAAACACATGCGAGGAACGCTGTAACGGTCGGCCTGACGCCACACTGTCTCCGATTGTGGCTCAACACCGGCGACACCATCAAACACTGTGACGGCACCGTCAAGTACGCGCAGTGAGCGCTCTACCTCAACGGTGAAGTCAACGTGACCAGGTGTGTCAATGATGTTGATCGTGTTGCCCTTCCACTCACAGGTGGTCGCAGCAGAAGTGATCGTGATACCACGCTCTTGCTCCTGCTCCATCCAGTCCATGGTGGCTGCGCCTTCGTGAACTTCACCGATTTTGTAGTTGATGCCGGTGTAAAAAAGGATGCGCTCGGTCGTCGTGGTTTTGCCCGCGTCAATATGCGCCATGATCCCGATGTTGCGGACCTTGGCGAGGTCGAGGACGGTTCCTGTTGACACGACTTTCTCCGTTTATCTGTGAGTGATTCTGGTTTTCGAGCGGCTATTAAGTTCTTGGGGTGTTACCAGCGGTAATGAGCGAATGCCTTGTTGGACTCGGCCATCTTGTGGGTGTCTTCGCGCTTCTTGACACTTGCTCCCAGACCATTGGATGCATCGAGGATTTCATTCATGAGGCGCTCGGTCATTGTTTTTTCACGACGCTGGCGGGAGTATCCGATCAACCAACGCAGGGCCAAGGTGGTGCTGCGGTTGGGCTTGACCTCAACGGGGACCTGGTAGGTCGCTCCACCAACGCGGCGGGAGCGAACTTCGAGGGTTGGACGAATGTTGTCGAGTGCGCGCTTGAGCGTCTGCACAGGATCGGTGCCGGTCTTCTCACGGCAGCCTTCTAGTGCGCCATAGACCGTGCGCTCAGCAACGGAACGCTTTCCATCAAGGAGAACCTTGTTGATCAGCTGGGTGACAAGTGGTGCGCCATAAACGGGATCGATAACGATTGGTCGCTTGGCTGCTGGACCCTTACGAGGCATTAGGCCTTCTCCTTCTTCGCGCCGTAGCGAGACCGTGCCTGCTTGCGGTTCTTGACACCTTGAGCGTCCAGTGCTCCGCGAATGACTTTGTAACGAACACCGGGCAGATCGCGGACACGACCGCCACGGACAAGCACGATGGAGTGCTCCTGGAGGTTGTGACCCACGCCGGGGATGTAGGCGGTGATCTCCACCTGTGAGGTCAACCGCACACGTGCCACCTTGCGAAGCGCTGAGTTCGGCTTCTTGGGTGTGGTTGTGTACACACGGGTACAGACCCCACGCCGCTGTGGGCTGCCCTTGAGGGCTGGGGCCTTGTTCTTGGAGACCTTGTCCTGCCGGCCCTTGCGGACCAGCTGCTGGATGGTAGGCACGTTGCGCCTCTCCTGCCTTCTCGTTCGTTTTCGGTTAATCGGGACGACCCACGCGCTCGGGCGTGTCGCACCCTTTCGGGCACGGGACTACGCCTAAATTCGTAGGGAATCTCCGGTGGCTTAGCACCGCGTGACGCTGCGTCTAGCTAGCAGGTAAAACCGCTAATTACAAGAGCGACACACGAGACAGTGCCTGAGGGGTCAGGCACGAGGTCGAACACTACATGCCCCCACTCTAGGGAGTCAAAGTGGGGGTCACCTTAGGTGCTCAGTTGCTGGAAACCCCTGCAATTGTGAGGAAAAGCAGTACCAGGATTCCCAATACGAAGAGGGCCGCAAAGACCCCGATATTGATCCACGAAAGGATTTTCGATGCCAATACGAGGGAACCGCCCCCGATCCGCCCTCCGCTGGCGGCAATTTCCTTATCCGCCTTGCTGGCGAACACCAAAGCAACGATGGCGAAAATAACCGGACAAACCACCCAGCTCACAATCGAGAGTACGAGTGCCACAATCGAATTCGATGAGGTCGGCTGCGAAGCGATCACGGCACCACTGGGCACCTGCCCCGTAGGTTGGGCAGATTCGGGGACAGGAACGCTCCCCTCACTCCAGATGGACTCTTCAGGCAGATTCTGACCCGGCTCGTGACTACTCATGACTCAAGGTTACTGCCAGTTGGCCAGAACTCGACCTTGCTTGTCCTTAAATGACCCAACAACAATGATGATGAAGTCAATCAACTGCCAAATGCCTAGCCCGCCCAAAGTGATGAGCATCAAAATTCCGGTGCCAATTTTCCCCACATAGAAGCGATGGATCCCCAGTGCACCAATCAATCCACACAGCAAAGCCGCAGCCAACCGCGACTTCGGACTAATCGGGTTTCCAAACTGATCCACCGTCGGTTTTGGTGGCGCATAGATCGGAGGTGCTATTGGTTGCTGTTCATCGCTCATGACGGGTTCCTCTCTCTATGGCTGCACACGAGACTACCAACATCCGAGGCATTCACTGCGCGCATTTCGTGCACCGCTTGAAAAAATTGCCGCATGAAAAAATGAACGCGCCCCCCCAGAAAGTGTTCAGGGAGGCGCGTCGCAGTTTATTTAGAACCCGCGGAACTCGAACTCTTCCAGCGGAACGGCTTCGCCCGAAGTGGTGCCAAATGACGAGTACTCCATGTCGTCGTATCCGCTGAAGGATGCGTACATGGCCGACTTTGCTTCTTCGGTGGGTTCGACCTTGATGTTGCGGTAGATCGGCATTCCGGTACCGGCCGGGATCAGCTTGCCCAAGATAACGTTCTCCTTGAGTCCGAGCAGTGGATCGCTCTTGGCTGAGATCGCAGCATCTGTGAGAACACGTGTTGTCTCCTGGAAGGAAGCAGCAGACAGCCAAGACTCGGTTGCCAATGATGCCTTCGTGATTCCCATCAGTTGCGGACGACCCGATGCCGGCGTTCCACCGTTGGCAACAACGCGACGGTTTTCAGCTTCAAAGACACCGCGCTCAAAGAGCTCGCCTGCCAAGAAGTTCGAGTCACCCGACTCAATGACCGTGATGCGCTTGAGCATCTGGCGAACAATGACCTCAATGTGCTTGTCATGGATCGACACACCCTGTGAGCGGTAGACCTCCTGCACCTGATCAACGAGGTGCAACTGCACCGCCCGCTGACCGAGGATACGAAGAACTTCCTTGGGATCAACAGCGCCAACAACGAGTTGCTGGCCAACTTCAACACTTTGACCGTCTTCAACGAGCATGCGCGAGCGCTTGGACACTGAGTATTCGATCTCTTCGGAGCCATCATCAGGAGTGATGATCATCTTGCGAAGCTTCTCAGCATCCTCAAATCGAATGCGTCCGGCTGCCTCACTAATTGGGGCAACACCCTTGGGTGTGCGTGCCTCAAAGAGTTCCACAACACGCGGTAGACCGTGCGTGATGTCATCGCCTGCCACGCCACCAGTGTGGAAGGTGCGCATGGTGAGCTGAGTTCCTGGCTCACCAATGGACTGCGCCGCAACGATACCGACTGCTTCGCCGACGTCAACGAGTTTGCCCGTCGCCATGGATCGGCCGTAGCACATGGCACATGTTCCAACATGGCTCTCACATGTGAGAACCGTGCGAACGCGAACCTTGTCGGCGCCATCGGCAATCATTTGTTCCAGGCGAGGAATGTCGAGTTCTTCACCTGCGGTAGCAACAGTCTTGCCATCGACAACGACGTCGCGAGCAAGAACGCGCGACACCAATGCTGTATCGAGATTGTCCAGTGGCCGAAGTGAGCCATCGACCAATTCAGCGATCGCAATTTCCGCACCACGTTCGGTGCCGCAATCAACTTCACGGATGATGACATCCTGCGATACGTCCACCAGACGACGAGTCAGGTAACCCGAGTCAGCGGTGCGAAGTGCGGTGTCAGCGAGACCCTTGCGCGCACCGTGCGTCGAGATGAAGTACTCGAGAACGGTGAGGCCTTCACGGAAGTTTGCCTTGATTGGACGCGGGATGATCTCGCCCTTGGGGTTGGCCACCAATCCACGCATACCTGCGATCTGACGTACCTGCATGTAGTTACCGCGGGCACCAGAGTCAACCATGATGTGAACCGGGTTGGCTTCAGGGAAGTTCTCCTGCATGGCCTTGGCAATCTCATCGGTTGCGCGAGTCCAGATCTCGATGAGTTCCTGGCGACGCTCAGAGTCGGTGATCAAACCCTTTTCATACTGCTGCTGAACCTTGGCATCCTTTTCTTCGGCGGAAGCAACCAAACCAGCTTTGGCCGGCGGTGCCACAACGTCAGAGATGGAGATGGTCACACCGGAACGTGATGCCCAGTGGAAGCCCAGTGACTTGAGTTGATCAAGAGTTTCAGCAACTTCAATCTTGGGGTACAACTCTGAAAGGCGGTTAACCGTTGTGCCCAGGACCTTCTTGTCAACTTTTTCATTGACGTATGGGTAGTCAACGGGAAGTGCTTCATTGAAAAGCGCCCGACCCAGTGTTGTCACGAGGATCAGAGGCTGACCGAATTCCCAGCCTTCAGGGACTTCATGACCCAAAGGTGGAGTGACGTTGTTCAAACGGATCTTGCACTTGGCGCCCAATGCAAGTGAACCACCATCAAAGGCCATAACGGCTTCAGCGATGGATGCGTATGCGGGAAGCTCATTTTCTGGAGCGTCCTTGCTCTCGCTTGTCATGGTTGTAAGTGCGTAAATACCAAGCACCATGTCCTGTGTCGGTGTGGTGATCGGACGACCGTTCGCTGGCGAAAGGATGTTGTTGCTCGAGAGCATCAAGATTCTTGCTTCGGCCTGTGCCTCTGCCGACAGTGGTACGTGCACGGCCATCTGGTCACCGTCGAAGTCAGCGTTGAACGCTGTGCAAACGAGTGGGTGAATCTGAATGGCCTTGCCCTCAATGAGTTGAGGTTCGAATGCCTGGATGCCCAAGCGGTGCAGCGTTGGTGCACGGTTCAGCAGCACGGGGTGCTCACGAATGACTTCTTCGAGGACATCCCATACGACTGGACGTGAACGCTCAACCATGCGCTTAGCGCTCTTGATGTTCTGAGCGTGATTCAGGTCAACGAGACGCTTCATGACGAATGGCTTGAAAAGTTCGAGTGCCATTTGCTTGGGCAGACCGCACTGGTGCAACTTGAGCTGCGGACCAACCACAATCACGGAGCGACCAGAGTAGTCAACGCGCTTGCCCAGAAGGTTCTGGCGGAAACGTCCCTGCTTGCCCTTGAGCATGTCAGAGAGTGACTTGAGTGCACGGTTACCCGGACCTGTCAC
>JAFMDS010000067.1 GCA_017857175.1 Candidatus Nanopelagicales bacterium
AAGAAACAGACGTAACAGAAGAAACCACCGAGGGCTAAAGCCCACCCGGCCCTCGGCCGGTATTCACAACCGCTTGGTGCAAGCCAAGCAACTACTGAAAGGACGCCACAATGGCGAAGATGAGCACCGATCAACTCCTGGATGCTTTCAAGGAAATGACCCTTCTTGAACTCTCAGAGTTTGTATCAGCATTCGAAGAAACATTCGATGTCACAGCAGCTGCACCAATGGCCATGGCCGTTGCAGCACCTGCAGGCGGCGGAGACGCCGGCGGCGCAGCAGAGCAGGACGAATTTGATGTCGTTCTCGAAGCTGACGGCGGAAACAAGATTGCAGTGATCAAGGAAGTTCGCGCACTCACCAACCTCGGCTTGAAAGAAGCCAAGGACCTGGTTGAAGCAGCTCCGAAGGCAATCCTTGAGAAGGTCAACAAGGAAACAGCTGACAAGGCAAAGGAAGCCCTCGAAGGCGCCGGCGCCAAGGTCACACTCAAGTAACTCACTTGATTCATGGGAAGGGGCGGCCAGGTGGTCGCCCCTTTTCGCATGAGAAATTGCATTACAAAGTGGTTACAACGGGCAAAAATGCCGCGCCCGGCTTGACCTTTTGCCATTTAGGGGTCAGTATTTAGGTGCTTGAAGAACATCGCGCACGTGAAAACGATGATCCGAAACCGCTGGGACTTGCTGTCGGCCCCCAGGGTTTCTCAGATCGAGGGATTCACCAGCGTGCTGAAGGCCCAAACGGCCCCCTGCCGGGGACCCCGTTAGACAGTGGCTTGCCGGATCCGGTATGCTGCTGCTTTGCGCTGTCTCCTCACTTTCTAGCCAGGGTTGACTTGTCTGATTTTTCAGATTTGACAATTGGGGCTTAATTGGAATGTCAGCGCTTTGGCCCGCAGCGCACTGGAAGGAATCGTCTTGGCATCCCACGACGTCACCCCGCTCTCCCCATCACTACACAGGGCATCATTTGCCAAGATTCGTGAGCCCCTCGCGGTTCCGGATCTACTTCGGTTGCAGACCGCCAGCTTTGACTGGTTGCTCGGCAATGAGAAGTGGCAAAAGGCAGTTGCCGCAGCGCTTGCCGCTGGCAACACCGAGATCCCACAGGTATCTGGTCTGACCGAGATCTTCGAGGAAATTTCACCCATCGAAGACTTCGCAGGCATGATGTCCCTCTCATTCCGTGACCACCGCTTTGAGCCACCCAAGTACACGGTGGAGCAGTGCAAGGAAAAGGACTTCACCTACTCAGCGCCACTGTTCGTGACTGCCGAGTTCACCAACAATGAAACCGGTGAAATCAAGTCCCAGACCGTGTTCATGGGTGAGTTCCCCCTCATGACCGAAAAGGGAACTTTCGTCATCAACGGCACCGAGCGTGTAGTTGTTTCCCAGCTGGTTCGTTCCCCAGGCGTGTACTTCGAGCGCTCAGTGGACAAGGCGACCGATAAAGATGTTTACATCGCCAAGATCATTCCCAGCCGCGGTGCATGGCTGGAATTCGAAATTGACAAGAAAGACCTCGTCGCAGTCCGTGTTGACCGCAAGCGTAAGCAGCCTGTCACCGTTCTGTTGAAGGCACTGGGCATGACCAGTGAAGAGATTCGTGAGCGTTTTGGCAAGTATGAAACATTCATGGCGACCTTTGACAAGGATCACATTGAATCCCAAGATGATGCACTGCTTGACATCTATCGCAAACTGCGTCCGGGTGAACCACCCACACTGGAGAATGCCCGCAATCTGATTGAAAACTTCTACTTCAATCCAAAGCGTTATGACACAGCCAAGGTCGGTCGTTACAAGATCAACCGCAAGTTGGGTCTGGAAATGCCTCTCGAGCAAAACACATTGACCCTCGAAGATGTCGTCTCCACCATCGAGTATCTAGTTCGCTTACACGCTGGCGAAACAACAATGGACACCCCGCGCGGTGAAGTGGTTGTTGAAACCGATGACATTGACCACTTTGGCAACCGTCGCCTGCGCACGGTTGGTGAATTGATTCAAAATCAGATCCGCACGGGTCTTTCCCGCATGGAGCGCGTTGTTCGTGAGCGCATGACAACGCAGGATGTTGAAGCAATTACACCGCAGACTCTGATCAACATCCGTCCGGTTGTTGCGTCGATCAAGGAGTTCTTTGGAACGTCGCAGCTCTCGCAGTTCATGGACCAGACCAACCCACTTGCTGGGTTAACCCACAAGCGCCGTCTTTCGGCACTTGGACCGGGTGGTCTTTCCCGTGAACGTGCAGGCTTTGAAGTCCGCGACGTTCACCCCTCGCACTACGGCCGTATGTGCCCCATTGAAACCCCTGAAGGCCCGAACATTGGTCTGATCGGATCTCTCGCAACCTATGGCCGCATCTCACCATTCGGTTTTGTTGAGACTCCATATCGCAAGGTGATCAACGGTCGCGTCCTCGATGAAGTCCAGTACCTCACCGCTGACGAAGAAGACATGCACGTCATTGCGCAGGCGAATACGCCCATTGAACTTGATGGCACCATGACAGGGGACCGCGTTCTGGTTCGCGTCAAGAGTGGCGAAGTTGAGTACGTTCGCCCTGAGGACGTTGACTTTATGGACGTCTCACCACGCCAGTTGTGGTCTGTTGCAACAGCAATGATTCCATTCCTCGAGCATGACGATGCCAACCGCGCGCTCATGGGTTCCAATATGCAGCGACAGGCTGTTCCTCTGCTTCGCGCAGAGGCGCCACTGGTCGGTACCGGCATGGAATTCCGTGCGGCATATGACGCAGGCGACTGTGTTATCGCTCAGAAGGCGGGAGCGGTCAAGGAAGTTTCCGCTGACATGGTCGAAGTTGCGAACGACGATGGCACCTACACGAGCTACAAGCTCGAGAAATTCCGTCGCTCGAACCAGGGCACCTGCTTCAACCAGCGACCAATTGTGTCCGCTGGTGTGCGCGTTGAAGCTGGCGAGGTCCTCGCTGATGGCCCATCAACCGATCTCGGTGAAATGGCGCTCGGCAAGAACCTGCTCGTGGCATTCATGTCATGGGAAGGCCACAACTACGAGGACGCCATCATTCTGAACCAGCGTCTCGTGCAAGACGATGTTCTCTCCTCGATTCACATCGAAGAGCATGAAATCGACGCACGCGACACCAAGCTCGGTCCGGAGGAAATCACCCGCGATATCCCGAACGTGTCTGAAGAAGTCCTCGCAGACCTTGATGACCGCGGAATTATTCGCGTCGGTGCTGATGTTGTCCCCGGTGACGTGCTCGTGGGCAAGGTGACTCCAAAGGGTGAAACTGAACTCACACCTGAAGAGCGTTTGCTTCGTGCAATCTTCGGCGAGAAGGCTCGCGAGGTTCGCGATACATCACTCAAGGTTCCCCACGGTGAGTCCGGCAAGATCATCGGCGTTCGTGTCTTTGACATGGATGAAGGCGATGAACTTCCACCGGGTGTTACCAAGCTCGTGCGTGTTTACATTGCACAGAAGCGCAAGATCACCGCTGGTGACAAACTTGCTGGGCGTCACGGCAACAAGGGTGTTATTGCAAAGATTCTTCCGCAGGAAGACATGCCGTTCCTCGAAGATGGAACACCGGTTGACATCGTTTTGAACCCACTGGGTGTGCCAGGACGTATGAACATCGGCCAGATCCTCGAAACCCACTTGGGTTGGGCGGCAGCTGCCGGTTGGAATGTCGATGTCACCGATCCTCGGGCGGTCCGCTTGCCCGATGCAGTGAAGTCGGTGCCGCCCGGTACCAAAATTGCAACACCTGTGTTTGACGGTGCGCGTGAAGAGGAACTCTCACTCGTGCTCGATTCCACCACGCCAACCAAGGATGGCCTCAAGTTGGTTAACCCCAACGGCAAGGCAAACCTGTTTGATGGTCGTACGGGTGAGCCAATTCCTGGTGAGATTGCTGTCGGCTACATCTACATTCTGAAACTGCTCCACTTGGTTGATGACAAGATCCACGCACGCTCCACTGGTCCGTACTCCATGATCACCCAGCAACCACTGGGCGGTAAGGCACAGTTCGGTGGTCAGCGATTTGGTGAAATGGAAGTGTGGGCATTGGAGGCGTACGGCGCTGCCTATGCACTTCAGGAGCTTCTCACCATCAAGTCTGATGACGTGCTCGGTCGAGTCAAGGTCTACGAAGCAATTGTCAAGGGTGAAAACATCCCTGAACCAGGCATCCCGGAGTCCTTCAAGGTTTTGGTCAAGGAAATGCAGTCCTTGTGCCTCAATGTTGAGGTTCTTTCCAAGGACGGTGTCGCCATCGAAATGAAGGACAGCGATGACGACGTATTCCGTGCCGCCGAAGAACTCGGTATCGATCTCTCACGCCGCGAACCCAGCAGCGTGGACGAGCTCTAAATACCAACGATCAGTTACCCAACCGAGAAGTTAATCCGAAACTAACGAAGGACGCACACGTGCTAGACGTCAATTTCTTCGACGAACTCCGCATCGGTCTTGCTACCGCAGACGACATCCGTACCTGGTCGTACGGTGAAGTCAAGAAGCCCGAAACCATCAACTACCGCACACTCAAGCCAGAGAAAGACGGCTTGTTTTGCGAGAAGATCTTCGGACCTACTCGCGACTGGGAGTGCTACTGCGGTAAGTACAAGCGCGTGCGCTTCAAGGGCATCATCTGCGAGCGCTGCGGCGTTGAGGTAACTCGCGCCAAGGTTCGCCGTGAGCGCATGGGACACATTGAGCTCGCTGCTCCCGTGACGCACATCTGGTACTTCAAGGGTGTTCCTAGTCGATTGGGTTACCTGCTTGACCTGGCACCGAAGGACCTTGAAAAGGTCATCTACTTCGCGGCCTACATGATCACCTGGGTCGATGAAGAAGGACGCCACGAAGCGCTGCCTTCCCTTGAAAACCAGTTGAGTGTGGAAAAGAAGCAGATCACCAAGCGTCTTGAGGCAGACCTTGAAGGTCGCGCCCAAAAGATGGAAGCAGATATTGCTGAACTCGAAACCGAAGGCGCAAAGAGCGAAGTTCGCCGCAAGGTGAAGGAGTCGGGGGAGCGCGAACTCGCTGCCCTGCGCCGTCGCGCTGATCAGGAAATCGATCGCTTGGATCGTGTCTTTGATCGTTTCCGCACTCTCAAGGTTCAAGACCTTGAGGGCGATGAAATGCTCTTCCGCGAAATGCGCGATCGCTATGGTCGTTGGTTTGACGGTGGCATGGGTGCATCTGCAATTGAAAAGCGCCTCGAGTCATTTGATCTTGAGGCAGAGGCCATTCATCTTCGTGAGGTCATCGAAACGGGCAAGGGTCAAAAGAAGACCCGCGCTCTCAAGCGCCTCAAGTTGGTGAACGCATTCAAGAACACCACGAACTCACCAATGGGCATGGTGCTGAATGCCGTTCCCGTCATCCCACCAGATCTGCGTCCCATGGTGCAGCTCGATGGTGGCCGATTCGCAACGAGTGATCTCAATGACCTTTACCGTCGCGTGATCAACCGCAACAACCGCTTGAAGCGCCTTCTTGATCTCGGAGCTCCTGAGATCATCGTGAACAATGAAAAGCGCATGCTCCAAGAGGCTGTTGACGCGCTCTTTGACAACGGTCGTCGTGGCCGTCCCGTGACAGGTCCGGGTAACCGTGCACTCAAGTCACTCTCTGACATGCTCAAGGGCA
>JAFMDS010000068.1 GCA_017857175.1 Candidatus Nanopelagicales bacterium
CGAGAAAACTGGCAAGTAACCACAAATGAGCTTGGCGCCGCGTGCATCATTTATGTGAGCGAGTCACACCCTCATATCTGTGATCACGACACGGTATTAGGCACCCGAAGAACACATTTGCATGTAGCCACCCGTCATGGAAGTTCAGTGATTGGCCCACTCGTTACACCAGGTGAGACCTCATGTTTGCGCTGCGCGTACCTACATGCCCGCGATCACGATCCCAACATGCCACAACGCACAATTGACTGGCGCAATTCTCAACGATTTGCATGCACCGATTCGCACATCAGCTCGATGAGCGCACACTTCGCGCTTTTGGTCGTTCGCGCGTGGATAGACGGGTGGGATATGGGTAACACCGCGTGGCAAGCCTCGCTGCCTTTGGGTCAGTTCACTTCAACCCCGCGGCCGGTGCACCCGCTGTGCGGTTGCATGTTGGGGAAGCCCCCCATGAACCTCGACTGAGCGCGATCGGTCATTACAGGTCACAATGGGTACATGCCCGAGTTGCCCAAGAACGCCCTCACGCGAGGTATTCGCATGGCCTCCCTACCCGCGACCTATGCCGGCCGAACCGCATTGGGCTTTGGCAAACGAGTTGGGGGCAAGCCCGCTGAAGCCATTGCCGCCGAAATGCAGCAGCGCACCGCCGAGCAAATGTTCAAGGTGCTCGGGGAACTTAAAGGCGGCGCCATGAAGTTTGGCCAGGCCTTGAGCATCTTTGAAGCAGCACTGCCTGAGGAATTTGCCGCTCCCTATCGTGCGATGCTGACCAAGTTGCAAGATTCAGCACCCCCCATGCCTGCCGCAACAATCCACAAAATCCTGGCTGAGGAACTCGGCGAGGATTGGCGCGACCGCTTTGCTGAATTCAACGACACTCCAGCCGCTGCGGCATCGATCGGTCAAGTGCACCGGGCAACCTGGCATGACGGCCGCGAAGTCGCCGTCAAGGTGCAGTACCCCGGAGCGGACAAGGCACTCGTTGCCGACCTGAATCAAATGATCCGCATGGGTAAACTCTTTGCCGGTTGGATTCCTGGCTTGGACATAAAGCCTCTGCTGGAAGAACTCAAAGAGCGCGCGATCGAAGAACTCGATTATTTATTGGAATCAGACAGTCAGCGCACTTTCGCGGTTGCATTTGATGGCGATCCTGACTTTCATATTCCCCACGTCCTAGCCGCTGCTCCCCACGTGTTGGTGAGTGAATGGATTGACGGGCGCCCTCTCTCGCAGATCATCGCGAGCGGCACGGTTGAAGAACGTGATCGCGCGGGACTGCTTTATGAGCGCTTCCTGTTGGCTG
This sequence comes from Candidatus Nanopelagicales bacterium, assembly GCA_017857175.1. Taxonomy (GTDB): domain Bacteria; phylum Actinomycetota; class Actinomycetes; order S36-B12; family S36-B12; genus UBA4592. The sequence continues at coordinate 1,313 of JAFMDS010000068.1, forward strand.
GCCCTGCCCGCGCGGGACTGCTGCACGCGGATCCGCACCCCGGAAATTTTCGCCTGACCCCCGAGGGCAAGTTATGTGTACTCGACTTCGGTGCCGTTTCCCGCCTGCCCGACGGACTGCCCACCGCGATGGGAACCCTGCTACGCATTGCCCAGAGCGGAAATGCCGATGAGGTCCTCGAAGGCCTACGCGCTGAAGGGTTTGTTAAACCCAATATCGACGTCGATGCCCAACAGGTTCTTGATTACCTCGAACCGTTCGTGGAACCAACCCGCCATGAGACATTTCATTTCAATCGCGATTGGATTCGCGGTGAGTTTAATCGAATTAACGATGTTCGGAACCCAGACTTCTCTATCGGCATGAAAATTAACCTGCCACCGTCCTACGCATTAATTCACCGCGTTTGGTTGGGCAGTATTGCCGTGCTATGCCAACTTGATGCGAATGTTCCCGTACTCGCGGAACTCAACGAGTGGGTTCCCGGTTTTGTTGAAAACGCCGCCTAAATATCAAGCGCGGCGGCAACAATTGCGAGTACTTCATCACCGTATTCAGTGAGTTTGGCCGGGCCAATTCCCGGAATAGCTGAGAGCCCGTCCAGATCAGTGGGCATTTGTTCGGCCACCGCGGTGAGAGTGACATCCGTGAAAACAATGTAAGCAGGCACAGATTTTTGTGTTGACCGCTCTTTTCGCCACTCACGCAATTGCTCAAAGACGGACTCGTTAATGCTCACCGGACAATTCGTGCAGTGACCCAGAGTGCGCTCCCCCGGTGTCACGAGGGCTTTTCCACAAACCCGGCACGGCTTGGGGCCACTGCGTTTGCGGGTTCCGCCGCCTTGTGAACTCCCTGCAATAAATGAACCTTTGCCATGCCGAGGTGCAATTCCTGCGAGTGTTCCATCGAAGACTCCGGGAGCAAGATCGGTGAAGAACCTGCTGAGTGACCGCGTTGATTTACCGCCCGGTGTTCGAGCTTTCGCCCAACTGATGTTCAGTTCCCTTCCCGCACGTGAAATTCCAACGTAGGCCAACCGGCGTTCCTCTTCTACAGCGTCATCGGTATCGGCGTATGACAGTGGCAGTAACCCTTCGCTGCATCCAATGAGAAAAACAACAGGCCACTCGAGACCTTTGGCCGAATGAATAGATGCCAGCGTCACCGCACTCGCGCCCGGCGCATGCTCAACGGATGCTCGCAGGTCAATCTCGGCGACGAAGTCAGCCAATGTCATGGAGTCCGAGCACTCCTCAGCCATAGTCATCAGAGCCAACAAAGACTCCCATTTTTCACGCATGGCGCCGGTGCCACGGGGCGGCTCTGGTGTCCAGCCGGTGCCCGAGAGGACGTCGCGCACATGTTCGGTCAGTGAATCGGGGGCAAGTGCGGAGTTCTTGGCGTCGCCTCGAAGCAGCATGATTGCTTTCTTGACCTCGGGACGGTCAAAGAACCTCTCGGTGCCACGCAACACGATGGGTATGTGGGCTTGAGAGAGTTCTGTTTCGTATTCCGCCGACTGAGCGTTAATGCGAAACAGCACAGCAATGTCAGCAGCGGGTGTTCCACCGCCAATCAGCGCTTTGATGGACTGGGCAACACCTGCGGCTTCGTCGTTGTCATCGGCATAGGCGGTCACCTTGGGTGGCGCACCGCTGTCACGTTGTGACCTCAAGGTCACGGCATCACGTCCACCGTGGATCACGGCATTGGCCATCGCGGTTATTTCAGGTGTACACCGATAACACCGAACCAATTCAATGCGAGTAGCGGTTGGGTACTGCTGAACAAATTGCGTCAAATACTGTGACGATGCACCGGTAAATGAATAAATGGTCTGGCTGGGATCACCCACCACGCAGAGATCATCGCGTTCCCCCAGCCACAGGTCTAGAAGGTTTTTCTGCAGCGGGTTGACGTCCTGGAATTCATCCACCGTAAACCACCTGTAGGCAGCGTGCACGGCGGACTCAATGTGTGGTCTGGTGCGGATTGCGGCCGCCATCAGCACCAGAATGTCCTCGAAATCAAGCAGGTTTCGATCTTTTTTGATCTGTTCATAGGCATCGAGCACTTTGGTGAATGTTGCCGTGTCAATGGTGAAATCACGCTTTGCTTTTGCGACCAACGCGGAATCAATCATGTTGGACTTGCACCATTCGATGTCGCCGCTGACATCGCGCACGAGAGCCGAGTCCGAATCTACTTTGCTGAATGAAAGCGCCCGAGCAACCAGCGGCGCTTTACTCGACATGAGTTCGGGGAAAATGCTGTTGGACAGTTGCGGCCAGAAATACCTCAACTGACGAAGGGCCGCTGAGTGGAATGTGCGCACCTGCACACCTTGAACACCCAACACCCGCAGTCTGTGTCGCATTTCACCTGCAGCCCGATTGGTAAAGGTCACGGCAAGGGTTTTCTCGGGATCGCTGGCACCTTCATGAACTGAGTAAGCGATCCGGTGCGTTATTGCGCGGGTCTTTCCCGTGCCCGCACCCGCAAGCACACGAACCGGACCAGAGACAGCGAGAGCGACGGCACGCTGTTCGTCGTCGAGACCCGCGAGAATGTCGCGACCGTCAGCGTTTTCCACTCCCCGATAGTGGCATGTCGCACTGACTCCACCAAACCCACGTGCAACAAACCTGTGTACACATGATTCTGAGTATTTAGCTCACGAGCGTCAATGACGTCACTGCGGCAACCAAGATAACTACGCCAGTGATCTGGAGACGGCCCAGTTTCTCGCGGAAAAGGAAATACGCCATGACAGCAGATATCGGCGCGAACTGGGAGGCCAAGACGGAAGTGATTGCCACTTCGTATTGAGCACCAATGGCAAAGCAGGTAAGTCCAAATACCTCAGCCACGCCCATGCCGATAACCATCGGGACCGTTTTGCGGGTAATTCGCAAGTTACGTGTCGCGGCCAATGGGATCAACAAAACAACGACTCCAACAATTCGAGCCGGCAGTAGCACCCAGGAGATGGGTAAATCCGAACTCAAACTGCCCGATGCAAAGAGGGATAGGCCGAATGCAATGGCTGAACCTGTTGCCAATAATGCTGCTATAACCGGTCTCTCGTGGTCCAAAGGTTCTGGATCAGGCGCGACCGCCGAGACCACTACACCGACCATGATGACAAATAACAAGAAGGCCACTATCGGAAGAATGCTCTCTCCGAGAATGGCTGCAACGACAGCCGCAATGGCCCCTTCAGTTGCAACAATGGGGGAAACAACTCCCACTTTGCCAACGCGAAAAGCCAAACCCACAAAAACCAGACCAGCAACGTTTCCTGCACCTGCGACCACGAGTCTTGGCCAGCTATCACCCAGGCCATCAGGAATACCTGCAAAAAAGATGAAAGGGGTGGTGAGAATGAGCCCCACGAGCATCGTCCAGGCAACAGCCGACCACGAACCAATAATTTTCGAAGCCCTTGAATTCAACAACCCACTCGTTGCAAAAAGTGCGGCCGTTGCCAACCCAAAGACTATACTGATCACCGACGAACCCTAGTGGGCAAGCAACCGATAATCTGCGGGCATGACTGATTCAGCTCCACCATCAACTCAAAGGGTGATCATGTACTCCACCGTGTGGTGCGGCTACTGTCAAAGGCTGAAGGCTCAAATGAATCGGGCCGATATCCCTTTCACCGAAGTCGACATAGAAGCCGACCTTGAATCAGCTGCATTTGTTGCATCCGTGAACGGCGGCAATGAAGTCGTCCCCACCCTCAAGTTTGCCGATGGATCAACACTCACCAACCCGCCAATTGCAGAGGTCATCGCGCAACTGGCTCGTTAACACCTAGGCACCGTGCATGGGCTATCGAAATGAAGTTTCCCGCGGTAACGGCTGACCCAACCAGTCAACAATGAGCCTGTGGGCGATGCTCACTTTTGGTGGTAGGTGAATCTCCCCCACCTGGCACGCCTTCAACAACTCTTCGCGACTCATCCACTGGGCATGTGTGATTTCAACACCATCAACCGTGAGAGGGATGTCTTCATCGCTGCCATAACGGGAACTCACTCTCGCCCGGTAGCCCATCATCAACGAGTTGGGAAACGGCCACGGTTGGCTGGCAAGGTATTCGACGGTGAGCGGATCGAGGACCACTCCTGACTCCTCACCCACTTCACGAACCACGGCAGCTTCAGCGCTCTCACCTGCTTCAACAAAACCCGCAAGAACTGAGAGCCAACCTGGCTGCCATCGGGCCTGCCTGGCAAGCAGAGCCCGATCCTGGTGATCTGTGACCATAACGATGATTGCCGGGTCTGTCCGAGGGAAATGGGTCGAGCCATCGTCTGGACACTTTCGAGTCC
>JAFMDS010000028.1 GCA_017857175.1 Candidatus Nanopelagicales bacterium
TATCCTGCTCGGATCTGGTGCTTGCGCTAACCTAGAGGGTGCCTGAAAGCAGGTGCACTCGTGCAGGGCGCCCAACAACGGGTGGAGAAAGTGAGGCGATCGTGCCAACAGGTACCGTCAAGTTCTATGACGCCGACAAGGGCTTCGGCTTTGTCACCAGCGACGAAGGCGAAGATGTTTTCGTGCATGTCTCCACGCTTCCCGCAGGCGTAACCGCCCTCAAGCCGGGCACCAAGATCGAGTTTGGAATTGTCGATGGCCGTCGCGGCAAGCAAGCATTGTCCGTTTCCATCCTGAGTGCCCCGGCCTCAGTGGTGAAGGGCAACCGCAAAAAAGCGGACGATATGGCAGTCATCATCGAGGACCTCATCAAATTGCTTGATGGGGTGGGCAATCAACTTCGCAAGGGCAAATACCCATCAGATGCTATGGCTCAAAAGACTGCAACAGTCTTGCGCGCTGTCGCTGATGATCTTGATATTTAACTGATCAAACAGTCAACACGAGTTTGCCGTTGACATTTCCTGACTGCATTGCCAGGAATGCTTCACGTGCATTAGTCAGCGAGTAGGTGCTATCGATCAACGGCATTGTCTTTGTTGATTCCATGAGTGCCAGCAATTCTTTGAAGTCACTAATGGATCCCATGGTGGAGCCGTTAATGCTTAACTGTAAGAAGAAGACACGGTTCAAGTCAGCCGGTGGCATCGCTCCACTGGTCGCTCCGGAGACCACGATTGTTCCGCCGGGGCGCAGGGATCTCAGTGAATGAGCCCAAGTTGCCTCGCCAACAGTTTCAATAACTGCATCTACCTTGCCGGGCAGTTTCGCATTCGACTCGAAAGCGAGATCGGCACCGAGGGCGAGTGCAGCATCGCGCTTTGCTTGATCGCGTGATGTCACCCAGACGTTTAATCCCAGCGCCTTGGCTAGCAAAATTGCTGCAGTTGCTACCCCACCGCCAGCACCTTGAATCAAAACCGTGTCACCCGCGGTGGTGTTGGAACGGTGGGCAAGCATGCGATACGCGGTCAGATAAGCGGTGGGAAGGCAGGCTGCCTGTTCAAATGTGAGGGATGCAGGTTTGTCGAGCAAATTGCCTGCAGGTACGCGCACACGCTCGGCCAGAGTGCCGGGATATACCTCACTGAGTAAAGAACGGCGGGTGTCTAATGTTTCATCGAAAATTTTCTCACCGACCTGTTGGGCTGAACCAATGACCGCGTGTACAACGACTTCACGACCATCGTCGGTGACACCTGCTGCATCACTTCCAAGAATCATGGGAACGCGATCTGCTTTGAGTGCCTGACCTTTGAGCGACCACAGATCATGGTGATTCAAACTTGCAGCTTTCACATTAACGGTCACCCAGTCAACGGGGGTTTCCGGTTGATCAATATCACCAACTGTCAATGCAGATAGTGGATCCTCAGGACTAATGGCATGAGCGAATGCTGCAAGCATGATTGTGGCGCCTCCTATGTGCGGAATTTATGCTGGATCGAGTTTGAACACCCAGATACCACGCGTTTGTGAACCGTTGCCGGCAACAATTTGCAGCAGGACACCTTCAGCGGGTATTTCTTGTAATTCGGGGAATGTGAATCGGTAGTACGTGGAGGAAATGGGGTTCGTGGTCAGGCGTTGATTCCCAATAACGGGGAACCATCCTGTTTCAGCTACAACGGGGTCAACGCTGATACCGATCGTCTCACCGGGAATCACGGGTATAACGGAGACGGCGTCCCCACTCGCAGCTTGTTCAATCAAGTCTTGTGCGCAGGCGCCGTTTTCGAGGGCATCGGAATTGAAGGCCCAGCAGGTTGCCTCGCGGAATTTGGTCACGGTTCCCGCGAAAACACTCGCTCCTGGTCCCGGCTTGGAGCAGCCACCGAGGAGAAAAGTTGCGCTCAAAGCGACGGCGGCAAGGGCAGCGAATCGGGTCCGCTGATGGCTGCGGTCGTGGGTGCGGGTGCGGGGGGAGGGAGCGATCATGCCCATGACATTACCCGCCATGCAGGGTTCTTGCCTGCGTGGGACACAATCAGGGGGTGAGTGTGAATAACTTGGCCCCGATGGCCCAATCGGCATTGGATGAATCAGTTCCAATTGACCCAGCTTTGAGCGATGCAATTGACCAGGCCAAGCAGGCAGCCATCGCTGAAGCGGGCAATGCAGAATTCATTGGTGAACACCTAGCCGTGATTATGGAAGCTGACAGGTTGGCCACCCATCTATTCACCTGCACCAATCCTGCCTACGTTGGCTGGCAGTGGGCTGTCACCATGGCGAGCACCGTTTCGGGCAAGAAGCCGGTTGTTACGGTCACCGACGTTGTTCTGCTACCTGGTCCTGATGCTTTGACGGCACCGGCATGGGTTCCATGGAGTGAGCGTATTCAGCCAGGCGATCTTTCACCCGGCGATGTCCTGCCAGCCGCAGCCGATGACGACCGCCTCACCGCAGGTTTCGCCGAATTTCTTTCGAGTGAAATTGACGAAGACTTTGAATATGTTGAGGAATATCGCGGTGTCATGAGCGGCTGGGAACTCGGATTGGGCCGTGCGCGCGTCCTGTCGGTCGTTGGCCGCGAGCAATCAGCGGATCGTTGGCTGACCAGTGAGTTTGGTCCTCACTCCGAGATGGCACGATTGGCGCCCGGACCGTGCAGCACCTGCGGTTTTCATGTTCCCCTCGCAGGACCACTCGGCCAGGCGTTCGCAGTGTGTGCCAATGCTCTTTCACCAGCAGATGGTCGAATTGTTGCTTTGAACTTTGGCTGCGGTGCGCATTCGCAAACCGCTGATCCCGGTTTCACGCCAGTGGAACGTGCAGGGACCACGACACTCGAGTAACAGCTCATTTGTCACCCCACGACGAATGTTTGGATTCGGCAGCCAAGCTTTTGTTGAATATTGCACTCTTGCAATGAAGGTTGAGCGTATTGCCTAGTCAGTCATCTTTCGAGCGCGCCAGTGCAGAAAAACCAGCCCGAGGATCCCGCTCAGACTTGCAAAAAGTCCAACGCCAAACCACCATACCTCGCCTGAATTGAAAGCTTGATTTGGATTGAGCGGATTTGTGAATACATTAACGAGAGTGAAGATTATGGCTAATGCCGTTCCAATGCGTACGGGCAAAATCGCCGTGTCGTCATTGGAAGGCCTGTGCATACGTTCAGGTTACTGAGTTAGGGATTAGGCTGTACGCATGACACCTCGTTTTCGCCGGATTGTGACGATTGTTGTTCTGGTGTCCCTCGTTTCCAGCGTTTTTGTCGCAGCGATTTGGTCAATCTAGGTCACTCGATCCGCCGAGCCGCTTTATGCGCGGTGTTGGTTCCTCTGATCAGTCACAGTGCGGGTGTTTTGACCGCACACGCGGATGTGAGCGGTGAGGTTCTCTGCACGATTACTGATCCTCGCCTGACTGAAATTTCAGGCATGGCCCCTTCTAGTCTGCACCAAAATGTGATGTGGGTGCACAATGATTCAGGTGATGCTGCCAGGCTTTATGCACTGTCAATGCAAGACTGCAATGTCATTGGCGAGCTCACCTTGCGTGATGTTTCGGCGCGCGATATCGAGGGGTTGGCGGCGGGTGCTGATGAGCAAGGTAGACCTGTTCTCTGGGTGGGCGATATCGGCGACAACCTCGATTCATGGGACAGCGTGGCGATCTATCGCGTGCGAGAACCCAAGAATCTGGGAAAGAAATCGGCTCGCTCGCAGGAGTTTCGTTTTACCTATAAGGATCGACCGCATAACGCTGAAACGATTTTGGCGGATCCAAATTCACCGCAACTCTGGATTGTGACTAAACAACTGGCAAGTGGTTCCATTTATAAATTACCCGCGAAACTTTCTAGCACCCGAGTCAACATTGCCACAAAAGTGAGTTCAGTTGGCGGGCTTGTGACCGATGGTGCGGTAAATCCAAATGGTTCAGGATTTGTGCTCCGTGACTATTTCGATGCACATTTTTACAGTGGGATGCCGCCTGGTGAATTGAGTGAGAAGCAGGCTCTTCCCGCCCAAATGCAGGGCGAGGCAATTGCTTGGATGCCTGACGGCGAGTCGCTGGTCATTGCGGGGGAGGGCGATGACAGGCTCATTGCCGTGTCGATAGCAGTTGCTCAGGAGTCATCCAGTTCAACTCCCTCGCCATCAATTAACACCGTAACTCCGGTCGTAGGTGAGTTAACTGAAAATTCGGTGAATTACTTGCCGCTTGTGGTCGGAGTGATCGGGGCAATAGCTTTGGTAACCGGGTTGGTGATCATCAGCAGGAAGCCTAGGGATAATGCAATGGGTAAGAAAATGAAAGCGGAGTGAACACCCACTGCGTCGGCTAATGCGCCGAGGGCAAAAGGACCAACCCCGCCAGCAGTTCCTCCCGCAATTGTTGAAAACGCCGTTGCGCGATCACTTTGACCGCCGGATGCGAGGACCACTCGGCTCACGCCAAGAGGCCAAAAAAGCGAAACACCAATGCCACTGATGAACAACCCAATGAGAATGAATAAGCCCTGTGTCGGAATGAAAACAATTACCCACCCGAGCATTGCCGTGGAAATTGCCAGAATGAGAATGCGGTCCACGGGGAAGTATTCTGCAAATCGCGAACCAATGAGTCGCCCCACTAATATGCCGCCGGTCACGGCGGCAACAGATGCGGCTGCTGCACCTGCCTCGAAGCCACCGCGCTCACGAAGGAGATCGGCACTCCAAATGGTGAGGGTGAATTCAGTGGTGAGCAACAGAAAGAGGGTAAAAAGTGCCCACCAAAAGAGCCGAGGGAATGGGGTGTGTTCCTTTTCTCGCATGGCTTCATCTGGCGGTACACGGAAGACCAGCGGATTGCGACGCATGAGTAGCAGGCTGAGAATCACACCGCCAAAGAGAATCCATACGCCGGCGCGCCAGCCGACAATGAGCACGGAGCCGAGTCCAATGGCCAATGGGGCGAGAACTCCGGCAACGGCCGCTAAAGCGTTGGCTTCCGTGAGGGCCGCTGGACCTGCTTCTTTTTGGTAATCGAAAAGGAACGCGCTGGCACTAATAACCACGGCAGTACCGAAAAAGGATGTCAACCCAGCGCCAATAATTGTTACGGGAAAACCACCGGGTGCGGTGTAGACGAGAATCCCCAAGGTGGTGCCGATCAATGCGATGGCTAGGAACTTTCCTCTGCCCATCGTGAGGATTAACCTGGCGCCGAGGAATCCTGCAATTATCCCGCCCAGTGAGAACACCAAAGCGTGGACTGAAGAAACCGTTCTACTCGTGCCCTGCTCATCACGCAAAAGTGCCTGGGTTGCGCTGAACCCGTAAATGAACCACGCGTAAGTCGCAATCGAGAAGTAGCCTGCCCACGTGGAGCTGTCACGCTTGGGGCGCGCAGGAGCGAGCTTGTTCACGCCAGTTGCGCAATGACGAAATCAATTGATGCGATCAGCGCCTTGACATCCGCTGGCTCGACTGCTGGGAACACAGCAATGCGGAGTTGATTGCGGCCCAGCTTGCGGTACGGCTCAGTGTCGACGATCCCATTGGCGCGCAGTGCCTTTGTAATTGCTGTTGCATCAATTGAGTCATCAACATCAATAGTTGCAACAACTTTGGAGCGCAGTGCAGGATCACTCACAAAAGGACTCAAAATATCGCTGTTGTCTGCCCATGTGTAGAGCAAGTCAGAGGACTCTTGGGTGCGCGCAGTTGTCCAAGCGAGTCCACCATTGGTGTTGAACCAATCAACCTGTTCTGCCATCAAGAAAATTGTGGCCAGAGCGGGGGTGTTGTAGGTCTGCTGCAAACGAGAATTGTCAATTGCTGTGACAAGGTCAAGTGAGTCGGGGATCCAGCGACCAGACTCTTTTATCTCGGTTGCGCGTGCGATAGCGGCGGGGGACATGAGTGCAAACCACAATCCACCGTCGGAACCAAAGCTTTTTTGTGGTGCGAAGTAGTAGGTATCAAACTCAGCTGCATTAACAGCAAGGCCACCGGCACCCGAGGTTGCATCGATAATCATCAACGAATCGGCATCAGCACCGGAAAGGCGCGAGGGAGTTATGGCAACACCCGTGGAGGTTTCATTGTGCGGGGTGCAGTACGCGTCAATGCCCACTTCGGCGGTGAATGATGGGGCTGATCCGGGATCAGACTTGTGAATCGTGGGCTCACCGAGATGAGGTGCTTTCTTGACGCCGGAGGCGAACTTGGCACCAAATTCACCAAAGGACAGGAACTGCGCCCGGTCGCGGATCAAACCGAATGAGGCTACATCCCAGAACACGGTCGAACCGCCATTCCCGAGAACCACTTCATAACCTTCGGGGAGAGAGAACAGTGCGCTCAATCCTTCGCGCAAGCGCTTTACTTCATTGCGCACTGTTGCTTGTCGGTGGGAGGTGCCCATGTAGCTCTGCCACACGCCGGCCAGTGCATCTGTTTGTTCTTTTCGAACTTTTGAGGGGCCGCTGCCAAACCTTCCGTCGCTCGGTAATAACTCTGCCGGGATGCGAATGTCGGACACGTTGTGCTCCTCAAAGATAACGATTACACGGTGGGATACCCCGACGGTTCAACGGTTCCGTTGTCCCACCCGGGGACTTGCTGAGGTGTTCTTGGTCGTGGACCGACATAGCGTGCTGTGGGACGCACCAATCGACCTATTTTCTTCTGCTCAAGGATATGGGCTGACCATCCAGCCAAGCGCGCGCAGGTGGTCATTGCGGTGAAGTACTCGATGGGAACTTCGGCATAGTCCAAGATGACCGCGGCCCAGAAGTCGATGTTGGTTTCCAATGGTCGGTCAGGTCGGCGTGACCGAAGTTCGGCCAGAGCTGCCGTCTCCACGGCAAAGGCTTCTTCATAACGAGGAACTCCCAGCCGCTTGGCGGTTTCTCGCAGCACCCGAGCACGCGGATCTTCCACCCGATACACGCGGTGCCCAAAGCCCATTAGGCGTTGACCTGCGTCGAGGTGAGCGGTGATGTATTTCTCCGGATTACCTGATTCCTCGATTTCATTCAGCATTCGCAGAACTCGAGCTGGAGCTCCACCGTGCAGTGGGCCACTCATGGCGCCGATGGCCCCAGACATGGCCGCAGCAACATCAGCACCCGTCGACGCAATAACGCGGGCCGTGAATGTTGATGCGGTCATGCCATGTTCTGCGGCAGCAACAAAGTAACTGTCAATTGCCTCAACGTGTCTGGGGTCGGGTTCACCGCGCCAGCGGGTGAGGAATCGTTCAACAATTGTGCGCGCTGAGTCAATGCGCTCTTGGGGCACCATGGGAACTCCAAGACCACGCGCTGACTGCGCGATGAAGGACAGCGCCATGACCGAAACCCGCGAAAGGTTGTCCCGTGCAGTGGCATCGTCAATATCCAACAGAGGTTGAAGACCCCAGGCCGGTGCGAGCATGGCAATGGCAGACTGCACATCGACACGAACATCACCCGAGTGCACGGGCAGTGGGAATGGTTCGGCAGGTGGCAGCCCTGGGTTGAATCTGTTGTCCACCAGCAAACCCCACACGTTGCCGTAGGACACCTTGCCCACCAAGTCCTCGATGTCGACCCCGCGGTAGCGCAGGACCCCACCGTCGCGGTCGGGCTCAGCAATTCCGGTCTCAAAAGCGACAACGCCTTCAAGCCCTGGGACAAATTCCGCCATGGTGTCTCCCTTAATTCGGCACTTGGTGGTAAATCATGGTGGAATCTGTCCATGGAAGCGACCTCAAAGCGTGACGGATCGGTAACAAATGGCGCCGATTCCGATAATTCCTCCCAAAAAGAGGGACTTCGGGTTCACGAATTACGAATTTCCTATGACCAAGGGGTGCTCACCGAGGACATGCTCCTGCCCAACGGACAGGCGCCTAACCCATTTGATCAGTTCAGTGACTGGTTTTCTCAGGCCGTTGACTCATCAATTCTTGAGCCCAACGCCATGGTGGTGAGCACGGTTGATAAAGGCGGAGTTCCCAGTTCACGAACCGTGCTGCTCAAGGACTTCGCGCCGTCCGGCTTTAGTTTTTTTACCAATATTGAGTCGCGCAAGGGATCAGAGATTGCACACAACGCGCACGTCTCACTGCTATTCCCCTGGTACGAATTACACAGGCAAGTAATAGTCTCGGGTACTGCGGAACCAATTGATCGTGATTCGGTAGCCGAGTATTTCCATTCCCGTCCGCGCGGATCCCAGTTGGGCGCCTGGGCAAGTCGCCAGTCACAAACCTTGGCCGGTCGGGAACAAATTGATAAACAATATGAAGACGTCACCAACCGCTTTGATGGCACGGATCCAATTCCGGTACCGGATTTTTGGGGTGGATTTTTGGTTCGAGCAACTCGCATTGAGTTTTGGCAGGGACGCGATTCACGACTCCACGACAGAATTCAATTTAGGTGTGTGAGCAAAAGCACTGACCTCAAGGCCGCAGAAAACTGGAGAGTTGAGCGTCTGTCGCCGTAGGGAGCGTAAGTTTCGCCTGTGGCACGAATCCTCGCGGACATAACCCCGTTGCGGGTGAGTGCTCCGTACCGCCGGATTTGGGTTGCATTAGGTGTCAGCAACATTGGTCAGCAGATGGCCAGCGTCGCCGTTGGTTTGCAGATCTGGGACCTAACCAACTCAAGTTTGATGGTCGGACTCGTGGGTTTGGCGCAACTCATTCCACTCATCGGCTTCGGGCTCTACGGTGGAACGCTGAGTGACACTTTTGATCGTAGGACTGTTGGAATAGTTACCGCAGTGGGCTTGTGGGGCACATCTCTATTGCTACTGACTCAAGCACTTGCCGGATTTGATTCCGTTGGATTTCTTTATCTCGTGGTCGCCATGCAGGCGAGTTTCTTTGCGGTGGGAAATCCGGCACGCCATGCAATCATCCCCCGCATCGTGTCAACCGATTTACTTCCCGCGGCCAATGCATTAAGCATTATTACCTTCAACCTTGGATTTACCCTCGGGCCGCTATTGGGTGGTGCGCTCGTTGCCTTAACCGGAACCGTGAGCACCCCATACCTCGTTGACGTAATCGCTTTTGGAGTGGTCATCTACGCCATGTGGCGGCTTCCGAAACTCCCTTCAACACAGGATAAATCCGCTGCACGTGGTTGGAAATCGGTCCGCGAGGGTTTCGTATTCATGCGGGGCAAAATTAATTTGCAGATGACATTCTTTGAAGACCTAATTGCCATGATCTTTGGCATGCCGCGCGCACTGTTTCCGGCAATCGCTGCTTTGTGGTTTGGAGGGACAACCCAGGAAATCGCCCTGACTTTGGGTCTTCTCAGCGCTGCCCCGGCTGCTGGCGCAATTATTTCTGGAGTTCTATCGGGACCATTGGGTCGGGTTAGGTATCAAGGTAGGGCGATCGTGGTCGCCATTCTCGTGTGGGGTGGTGCCATCACGGTCTTTGGTTTTTCCCGCACGCTCGTCATTTCACTACTATTCCTCGCGATCGCAGGAGCAGCAGACAATGTATCTGCGACATTCCGCATGACCATTTTGCAAGCAGCAACCCCAGATCAATACCGCGGGCGATTGCAGGGAGTTCACACCGTAGTTGTCGCAGGCGGTCCAAGAATCGGGGACGTTGAAGCGGGTGTGGTCGCAAGTTTGGGCGGTGAAGCATTCTCGGTGATCAGCGGAGGCGTTGCCTGCATGACACTCTCGGTTGCCTTGGCATTGAAGTTCAGGTCATTTTTGAGTTATGACAGCCACAATCCAGTGCCATAAAGAATTCAATGCTTAAGACGCTGTGCAATCAATTGATCCATTGACTGCTTATTGCTTTTTGCTTCTTTCTTGAGTGCCTTAATGAGTGACTTGGGTAGTTCAATTGAAATCTCCACCAGCTTGTCTTTTCGTGGCACTTTGACCGAATCCGATGTGTTTCCAGTATGGCCAAGATCGGAATTCGAAGATGCTAGCGATCGCGGCTCAGAGTTGGTAACAGGGTGAATCCCCGAGTCGGCAGCCTTGCGCAGCGAAGGGCGCGGTGTTGGATCAAACTGTGTATCTGACATGAGTTAACCCCATAACCTTTTTTTGGGTGAGACGGTATCGAGAACTTGATCAAAAACTGTGGCCAGTTGCTCCCCTGCGGGTGAGTCCCATGCGTGAATGGGCATGCCCGCAGCTTCTGCCTGAGTGATTGCATTGCGTTCAGGAATTTCGATGTCCATCACGACGGGACCAAATCCTTCGCGCAATTCTTGAATGCGATTGCGGTGCTCGGCCACGGTAGGTCGGGTGCGATTGAGCACAATGCGTGCAGGATTTAACATCGGGTTAGATGCCAGACGAATCACGTCAACAGCTTCGACGGCCTGTTCGGCACCGGCCAAGGCAAAATAGCTGGGCTCGGTAACAACAAGGGCATCAGTGGCGGCATGCAAAGCATTTCGAGTCATCTCACCCAGTGACGGTGGGCAGTCGATCAACACAAGATCAAACTGGCGGGGCAGATTTCCCAGTGAAATGCGAAGTCGTTGTGAAGAAAGTGGACCCTCGATGGTGTTGCGGTGTTCCAGGTTTCGATCAGCCGCAAGAACTTGAACGCGGTTACCCCATGTGGAGTCCACCACGGCCTGTGCTGCGATCCCCGGTTGAGGGTCAGCGAGGACGTCATTCATGGTGAATGGAGCACCGTGGGCACCCAAGCCCATGCTGGCATTGCCCTGTGGGTCCAGGTCGACGACGAGTACCCGCAGACCGCGCTTCCAAGCTGCACTGGCAAGACCAAGTGTGACCGTTGTTTTGCCCACTCCACCCTTCATGGAGAGCACTGCCACCGATTGCATGGACCAACCCTATGAGGCTTGAATGCCAAGCCGAAGGCTAGGTGCGCCCTTTGATTGAAGCAAAGTCGGCGAGGGCCACTTCACGCTCCTGCTTGTGATCAACTATTCGCTCGGGGTAGCTCTGCGGGAGACCGAGTGGTGAGAGCCATGGCTCATGAATGCTGGCCCCAGAGAGCTCGGCCAACTCGGGGACATAGGTGCGGACATAGGTGCCATTGGGGTCGAACTTGATCCCTTGAGTGATTGGATTAAACACTCGGTAAAACGGTGAAGCATCCGTGCCGCACCCGGCAGTCCACTGCCAGCCGTGTGCGTTGCTCGCGATGTCGCCATCGCGCAGGTGCTGCATAAAGAACTTGGCACCACGCTGCCAAGGAATGTGCAGATCTTTGACAAGGAAACTCGCCACAATCATGCGGACCCGGTTGTGCATCCAGCCGGTCGTTGTGAGTTGCCGCATTCCAGCATCGACAATTGGATATCCGGTGCGCCCGTGACACCAGGAGTCAAAAAGATTGTCGGCTTCGGCACCGCTTGCCCAAGGCATGATCGAGTCATAACGCGCATCCAGCGAATGTGAAGAACTTGTGGGATTATGAAACAAGATGTCGGCATAAAACTCACGCCAACAAATTTCTTTCGCATAAACAATATTTTCGGGTTTTAACTCAGCCAAGAGTGAGCGAGGATGAATCTCGCCATATTTCAAGTGATGAGACAGCACGCTGGTGCCGTCCAAGTCGGGTCGATTGCGATTCTCGTCATAGTCAGCGAGAGCCGCACTCGAAAAATCATTCCAACGATCCCAGGCGGCAGCTTCACCGGCAGGCGGCAGAGGAACGGGACTGGTCACAATGGGCATTGGTTCGGAGGGTGCAGTGACAAAAGTAGGGAGCGGACCTGTTGCAGGTGCTCGCCACCCGTGTGCTGCCCATGCTTTGTAAAACGGTGTGAAAACTCGGTACGGGGTTTCATCTCCTTTCACTACTCGGCCAGGAGCCACGGCATAGGGAGAACCTGTTCGCACCAACGGAACGTCGAGTGCCTTCTCAACATTGGCATCTCGAGCCATGCCATACGGGCCAAAGTCGGCAGCAATGTGCACCGAGTCTGCGCTGACTTCCTTGACCAGCGAAGGGATGACCTCGGTCGGGTCCCCGGTGCGAAGCACCAACTTCCCTCCCAGTGAATCATTTAAAGAAGTCAAACTCGCCACCAAATATGCACGGCGTGTGTCACTGGCTGCGTCCCACAAAACAGGATCGAAAACAAAAACAGGGAGCACTTGCTCACCCGCTGCAAACAGAGCTGGGTTATCGCGAAGCCGAAGGTCGCGGCGAAACCACATGATGCTTGTCACGGGGAAACCCTAGGCCGCTTCACCCGTGCTCGCTCGATGGCCTTGAGTGCCTCGCGGCGAGCAAGAGGTGACAATTCGGCGTGCGAATCGACATACCCCCGAACCCACTCGGGGTTTGAGTGCGAATAGTCCCGCAATGCCCAGCCGACCGCCTTCGCAATGAAAAATTCGGTATCTGCGGCTCGCGTCGAGCAGAGATCTGCAAGTCGCTGTGCATCTGTGTCTTTTTTCATGGTCAGTTGATGTGTGAGTGAGCAGCGAACAATCCACATATTGTCGTTGGTGATCCATTGATACATCAATGGGACGCTTGCCGGATTTGTGTACACCAAATGCCTAATCAAGGGGTTGAGCGCATCAACACTGTCCCACCAGGACTTGTGCGTGATGAAAAACTCCGCGGATTCGTTGAGAAATGTGGGATCAATAGAATGCTTGTAATGCACCAAAACGTCAACCCCGGCTGATTGGAATTCACGCTCAGGTAATTCGTGGAGTGCGCGCGCGAGTTCCACGAGCTCATCCTGGTTGGGTTTGAGGTAGCCATGTAAAGCGTCCGTGACAACCTTTCGGCGTGCTGGGGTGGATATGCCAAGAAAGGGAAATTGGTTGCGCATGTATGCAGACATCCCTTGCGCCTTGTATCGGTCTCGATGTGCGTGGAGCCCTGAAGTAATGGCTTGAAAAATCCCGTTTCGCTCCCACGGTTTGCCCACGTTTTCCATGGTAATTACCCATGGTCAGGAATCAAGGTACATTTACTCTCGTGAGCGACCTGATTGATACCACCGAGATGTATCTGCGGACCATCTTCGAGTTGGAAGAGGAAGGCATTCCTCCCATGCGCGCTCGCATTGCAGAGCGTTTGGGGCAGAGTGGCCCCACTGTTTCCCAGACCGTCGCCCGCATGGAACGCGATGGCCTCGTCGCGGTGGGTAAAGAGCGCCATTTGGAATTGACCGAAGAAGGCCGCAACCAGGCCACGAGGGTTATGCGCAAGCATCGCCTGGCTGAGTGCATGTTGGTGGAGATGCTCAAAATGCCGTGGGAGGAAGTCCACATTGAGGCATGTCGTTGGGAGCATGTGATGAGTGACTCGGTGGAACGTAGGTTGATGGAGATTCTTGATCACCCAACAATCTCACCATTTGGAAACCCAATTCCCGGTCTAGCTGAGATCGACTCGACGCTTGAAAACTCTATTGCCCATGACCCCAAACTCAAGAGCCTCGTTGATGTAATCGGGGCAGAGCCCAAAAGCGTGACCATTCGGCGTTTGGCGGAGACGATCCAACTCGATGAGGAAACCATGGCTCAATTGCGCAGGGTGGGTGCATTACCTGGAGCCCGTGTTGAGGCCTATCAAAAGGATTCAGAGGTATTCATTGGGAGTGCGGGGGAGTACACAGAAGTGCCGCTCGATGAAGCAATTCACATTTTCGTGAACGCACCAGTCTAGAAATTAGGGCGCAAGGGCATACCGGACTTGCCGCGCTCACCAAGTTTGACACCCAACATTTGGTGCAATTGGATTGTGTTCAAGTCAAAGCCCATGCGTGACGCGGCCATATAGAGGCGCCAAACACGTGCTGTCCCTAGTCCGGCCTCCGCAACCGCTTCATCCCAGTGATTCTCAAGATTTTCACACCAGTGCTTCAAAGTGAGTGCGTAATGTTCACGAAGATTTTCCTCGTGACGTATTTCAAACCCAGCGTCATTGAATGAGGACATGATCATGCCGGGGCCCGAAAGTTCTCCATCAGGAAACACATAGCGGTTGATGAATGATGTCCGGTAATGAGTGGGCACGGAATCATCGGGGCGAGTGATCGTGTGATTGAGCATGCGACCCTCTGGTTTGAGTTTGCCGTAAAGGAAACCAAAGTAGGACGGATAATTGGCGCGGCCAATGTGTTCGGTGAGACCGATCGATGAAATAGCATCAAAGCTGCCTTCGGTGACATCGCGGTAGTCACTGAAACGGATTTCCGCGCGGTCAGCGAGTCCGGCGTCGGCAATGGCTTTTTGTCCCCACTCGGCTTGCTGCTGCGACAGGGTCACGCCAATGGCTTTCACTCCATAGTTGCGAACAGCATGCAGCACCATGCCACCCCAGCCGCAACCAACATCCAACAAAGTCATGCCGGGAGCAAGTCCTAACTTCCTTGCTACCAGATCAAACTTGGCTTCCTGGGCCGTTTCCAGTGAGGCTTCCGCGTTGGGAAAGACGGCGCAGGTGTAGGCCATTGATGGTCCAAGGACCCAGCGATAGAACGTGTTGGACACGTCGTAGTGGTGGTGAATTGCCTCAGCATCACGCTTCTTGGAATGACGACTGCCCGAAAGCTTTCGCTCCTGAGGCGGTGGGCTTGGTCGCTTGAGGGCATGCGGCCCAAAAGTTTTGGCAAGTGCCAACTTGTCCGAGACGGTCAGATGTGAGGTATCGAGTGGGTAGAGGCGTGAGAGTGCCGTGTGAGCATCGCCAATGATTTCTAGGTCGCCACTGACATAGGCTCGGGCAAGACCAAGTTGACTCGGGGCGCCGGCTAGGAATGCAACACCACGAGGTGAGGTGACCTCAAGTAGGACGTCATTGTCTTGCGGCCCGAATGTTGAACCGTCGTAGGCGCGAAATGAAACATTGCGCTCTGATCCAACAATCATTCCAAAGGCATCTGCCAGTTTCATGCTTCTCCCACTACTTTCTCGTACAGCCCCAGCAGGCGTCCCTGCGGGTCATATTTGCTTTTCATCTCTGTGTACTCATCACCGCCATAGATATTCCAGAATTCATCCTGTTCGTAGAAAGCCGTGGAGTACAGAGATTTACGTCCATCCATGGCCGTCACTACGGATTCGATTCGACGATTTTTAGCTCCATCTTCAGGCTTTTCACCATTTGTCAAAGGAACCGTAGACCAAAACCCCACATTGACGTAGAGTTTTTCGGGATCAAATTCATAAAGCGGCCAGCGGGCGCTTGGGTCGCGTTGTTTGAGTGGGCACAGCCAGATAGGTTCAATGCCAATTTCCTGGTGAAAAAAGTCGAGGAATTCGGGGAGACGATCAATTGGAATCTCGATGTCCTGAACTACTGACTCGCGGGGTGGTTTGCCCTGAACAGCATCAAGTCGCTCAGCAAATTTAAACTTTCGATTGGCGGCGATAATCTTCCAGTACACATCGCTGCGTAATTTCGACTTGGGCCACAGTGATCGAATAGTGGGACGTTGCGCGCCAAATGCCCGCGAGCACCAGAACCAGTCAGTATCCCAACGCCAGAGATAGTCATGGATGGTTAGGTAGTCCTCAGTGAGCGATTGAATAGAACGGTAATAAATGGCCATTCCGGTGTAATCGCTAACCGATCGATCGCGTGGCAACTGGCCAACCATTGTGCCAATTGTCAGGTACTGCTCCGATGCAGAGAAAACGGTGCCATCGAGAAAATCAACGCGCGAATCATTGAACTGACCGTTCTTGACAATTTCCTCCATGGCAACCGTGAGGGCATGGGCGCTGTCAAATCTGACGTGTTGCAGGTGCACAAAAGGTTTGGTCGGTTCTAACTCAATGGTGAGCTTAAGTGCATATCCCAATGAACCATACGAATTGGGAAATGAATAAAACAAATCTCGATAGGGATCATCAGCATTGCTACTTACTGTCAGAACTTCACCATCACCCGTCAGAATATCCATCTCAATGACTGATTCATGTGGAGTGCCATTTCGAAAACTTGCACTTTCAATTCCGAGACCTGTGACAGCACCACCGAGTGTGATGGTTCGTAACTGTGGAACACACATGGGCATGAGCCCATAAGGCAGTGTCGCGGCCACAAGATCCTCATAGGTGGTCATGCCGCCAACTTGGGCAGTTTTTGTGATCGGGTCGACCTCGAAAACACCACTAAATGCGCTGACATCGAGTCCAGGAGTTTGAGTTTGGCTGCGGCCACGAAATAGATTGCTGGTTTTCTTGGCCAAACGCACCGGACTGCCTACAGGGATTGACTTGAGTTGGGCGCTGAGCCGACCCACGGATTCTAGGTAGCGCGACGCCCATTCTTGGCCTGGATCTGACCCGGTAACTGGTGCAGATGGGTTGAAAGTCACCGCCCAACGGTAATGGATGTCGCTTTTTTATGCCCAGATACCTGATTTCCTGGTCTAGGCCACCTTTATATAGGCGGTTCTGGGGTGATGGGAGACACTTGGACCGTGAAGCGTAATTCTTGGATCCCTCTCGTGTCGGGGGCGGCCGCCTTCCTGCTCACTTTGACCGTGGGTGCTGCTGCCACGACAGACTGGCTCACGCGCAATATCGAGATGAATAGGTTGATGATTGCTATCGAGCAGTCTGAGAGTGCGATGAAGCAAGTACAAGATCGTGTTTCAATTGTGTTCGATGAATTGGATGGCGCGCTTCCCAACTCGCCCGAACAGAATGCACGGACGGCAGCCGCTGTTGCTGAACTTGCGGCGATCGCCGTTGATGGTGAGGCAGCAATCGGTGACGCTGGTCGCGCGGTTGAACGTGTAAATATTTTGCCGTGGCACACGAACATCAAAGAGGCACAGGACGCCTACCTGCTACACAACTACGCGTGGCAGGGCTACATGCTTTCTGCCCAAGAAGATCCCGTCGCATTCACGACACCTCAGCCTCTTGTGAATCAAACATTTGAAGACTCACAAGATCCATTGGAAAATGCGGTTCCCAACCCAGCGCTCTATGACCTAAGTGTTCGCGTTCAAGACCTCTATGTGGAGGACTCAACAAGTTTGGGTGGTCCGGTTATCTAACGCCAATTATTTGGCGGCAAGTTCATTATCAAGTGGTTCTTTTCTGTTTTCCTTGGCCAATTTGCTTGGCCACCAAATCTTGGGACCGATGTCGTAGGCCAATGCGGGCACCAATGTTGTTCGAACGATGAAAGCATCGATCAATACGCCCAGCGCGACAGCGAAACCAACCTGGCGCAACGCAACAAGAGGAAGCACCCCTAAAACGAGGAATGTTGCGGCAAGCACAATTCCAGCACTGGTGATAACGCCACCTGTGACCGTTAGTCCTTTGAGCACACCTGCTCGGGTCCCGAGGTGAACTGTTTCCTCTCTGACTCGTGTCATGAGGAAGATGTTGTAGTCCACGCCGAGTGCGACCAAGAAAACGAATGCGAAGAGTGGGAAGGACGGGTCTGCACCGGGGAAGTCAAACAGGTAATTGAAAGCGAGCGCGCAAGCACCGAGGGTTGCAAAATAGGAGAGCAGCACTGTTCCAATCAGAATGATGGGCGCATTGAATGCTCGCAACAGAATGATCAAGATGATCAAAATGACGACAAGGACGAGTGGAATGATCACATTCCGATCCCTCAGGTTTGCCTCGTTGATGTCAAATGCCACGGCCGTTGGGCCACCCACAAGTGCGTTGGCGCCGGGGAGATCAATAAATTCCAATCTCAGTGCACCGATGACGGACTCCGCATCGGTGGAATCAGAGGGGTAGGCCAGAGTCACATTGAACAGAACCCGTGAATCCACGACCACAACTTCGCCTGTTGTGGGGTTTACCTGTGGTTGAACATCTGCGACCCCTGGAGTGGCTGCAATGACTGAAGCGACTTCATCGCTGGAATCTGCATTGGCCGTCACGATAGTTTCGCTACCAAGGCCCGCTGCAAAATGTTGAACCAACACGTCTTGACCTATGACAGAGTCCACCTCTGATGCATTGGTAAAGGACTCTGATGTTGCCACGCCATCTGACTTTAAGGTCGTGCTGAAACCTGCAAAAACCAGTAGGACCAGTGCCGTGGCCACCCAGGTGACGCGGGGCTTGTGACCGACGAGTGAAGAAAGTCGCGCCCAAATCCCAGACAGTTTGGTGTCCTCCACTCCCACCTCAGGCACCTTCGGCCAAAATGCCCAGCGACCTGACGGGTATTTCGCCCTGTTGAACGGTCCTCCCGTTGCGCTAAAGACTCGCATCAGGCCGAAAACGATCCACAGCACAATGGTTACCAATGCGGCAACGCCGCCGACTGCGGCGAATGGGCCAAACGCAATGTCGGTGACGAAGCCGAGCGCGAAACCAATAACTGCAGGTACGAGGAAAGCCAAAATAGGGAGTGTGAAGCTGGGAACCGTGAGCAGGGCGGGGAGGAAGGTCAGCATGATCAGCATTGCCGCAACTACACCCACTGCCGACACGGGCCCGGTCGACTTATTTGAATTCAGTTCACTGAGAAGTAGGCACATCAGTCCGATTGACGTTGTGGCCGATGAGGCAATGATTGGTGCTCGCACTCCCTTGAAGGCCGCCCAGATCGCATCGGTATGAATCGCATGTTTATGGAGCTCTTCCCTGTATCTACTGATAAATAACAGGGAATAATCGGTTCCGGCCCCAAAGACCAACACGGTGAGAATTCCTTGGCTCTGACCATTCAGCACCAACACATCGCTATCAGCTAGGACATAGACAATCCCACTGGCAACTGCGAGCGCAAAACCTGCAGCGACGAGTGGGATTAACCAAAGTACCGGCGAACGGTAAACAAGAATCAGAATGATTGCGACGACAAGCGCCGTAGCGATCAGTAATGCTCCATCAATTGCCCCAAACACTTCAATCAAGTCAGCAAGAAAGCCGCCGGGGCCAGTGACATTTACTTGGAGGGATTCGAACTGCTTGGAGTAGTCGCGTATTGCGTTGGTGATTTCGGCGAATGCCAGATCACCCGATTCGAGTTGTTTTGCGCCCAATTCGCCAATGACATTGACGGAGACCAATAGGGCTTCTCGGTCTTCAGATGGAATAGGGAACATTGGAGTTGGCTCGAGATATGACTCAACATTTGATCCATCACTAAGCGTCAGCTGAGCAATTCCTGAGATGAATTCGCCAACGACCGACTGGTCATCTGGGCTGAAAGTAGCCCCGTCGGGTTTGGTGATCACAACGAGAATAGGGAGGGCTTTGCTGTCAGAAAATGTGGCCTGTTCGTCGTTGACCAGGGTGGACTCTGCCGATGCGGGAAGGAACGCTGCATTGTCGTTCTCTTGGACTTGCGACAGACTCCCTGCGAGCGGACCGGCCCAACTACCCACCGCTAACCACAGGATGGCGACACCTACGGCTATCCACGTAGCGGTTCGCGCTCGTTTCAAGCCTGACTTCGAAGGGGGTTCTGTTTGTAGCATCTCCTGGTCCATGGTCTGAGCGTGCAGGAAATACAGCGGGGAGGCAAGTAGAAAGGCCGTTTACTTGGGCTAGGGTCGTGCCGTGGGTGGAGCCTTCGCAACATTGGCAGTTTGCGCGGTACTCGCGCTAATCATTGCCACCGTGCTGCGAGCACTCGGATTTTCCATGGCCCTCCCGCTCATCGCCGCAGGAATCCTGCTCAGTATCGCCCCGTTTGGACCGGACGATCTCCCGCAGCCAGAAATAATCTTGATCGTGGTGCTTGCCCCACTTGTTTTTGGTGAAGCACTCGGTTCGTCTTATTTGGACCTGCGCAAAGTTGCCAGACCGGTGCTCATCTTGGCCATCGGATTAGTCATTGTTACAACTCTCGCTGTTGGAGTAGTGGGTGCGCTGGTTGCTGCGCTGCCGTTAGCGGTTGCCATGGCATTGGGAGCAATTCTCGCCCCTACAGATGCAGTTTCTGTGAGTGCTGTCGCGCGAAGGGCGTCATTGCCGCGCAGGCTCGTTTCAATACTCGAGGGCGAAAGCCTAGTCAACGACGGAACAGGGCTCACCGCCCTGAAAGTTGCCACCGTTGCTGCAGTTGCCGGCTCAATTACCCTCGCGGACGTAGCCATTGATTTCACTCTCGCGGTCGTGGTGGGTGTCGGGGTGGGTTTGATCAGTGGGTACGCCTTATCGGTGACGCTGCGCTACAGCAAGGACCTTGTACCCGCGAACTCGTTAGTGATTGTCGCGCCATTCCTGATCTACCTTGCAGCTGAAGAAGCACAAGGTTCAGGAATTCTTGCCATCGTTGTTGCAGGTCTTTATGTCGCCCATCAGCAGAACGCGGACCCAGGAGCTTCTGGCCGAGTGCAAAGCGCCGTTGTGTGGAAGCACATCACTTTCATTCTGCAGGCGCTTGCGTTCTTCCTCATTGGTTTGGAAATCCCAGATACTCTGAGAAGGCTTGCACCCGGGGAATTTGGAACAGTTCTCTGGTTGGTGTTAGCAACGGTAATTACCTTGATCGTGGCACGGTCTCTATTTGTTTTTGGAATGGTTTTTTTCACCAGAATTGCCAAGGCTCCCATGGCACAGCGGTCAACTTTCGGGCGCGAGGCCGCAATCGTCGCGTGGGCGGGCGCACGGGGGCCTATTTCAGGACTCGCAGCATTTTCAATTCCATTGGCCACAGCCGCGGGTAACGATTTCCCGCAACGTGACATTGTGCTGGCCACCAGCTTCATCGTCATCGTGATCACTCTGCTCTTGGCCGAGACGTTGGGCCCGGTCGCGCGGTTGCTCAAAATCCCCAAAGACGATGACACCGAGGAGATAGCCCGTGTTGAGGCAACATTGGCCAGGGCTGCATTGCTTCGACTTGATTCGGCGGCCGAGGAGTTAGCCGCACAGGGGGAGCCGCTGAGCCCCGAGGCCATTGATTCACTTCGCAGGGAAATAGATCGACGTATTGATAGGGCCCAGAGTGTGCAAGCACATGAACCCATGCTCACCCAAGAAATACAAATGCACAAAATGTTGAAGGTTGCGTCATCTATCGTGCACGCAGAGCAAGAAGAATTGATTCGGTTGCGAGATGACGAGGGATTGCCGGATGCAATTGCTCGACCAATCCTGCGCGACTTGGATGCACGGGAACAAGCTTTGGCTCGCAAATATCGTTAAAGCGAGGCATTCATCACATTAAATGGACATATTTCACTTCTGCAAGTGACATATCACTCACTTCGCGCGTTAATTGAGTCTCAACACTGTCGCGAACGTGTCGCACTGTCGAATTTGCACATAGGTTGTTTATTGAAGTAATTGATCTGAATTGATCAGATCGCCGTCAATCTATGGAGTGGAGTTAGACAATGAAAAAATTCGCAAAGAAATTTGCGGTCCTTGCAGCAGCGTCGGCAATGGTTTTGACAGCTTGTTCAAGTGATTCAGATGCTGGTGGCGCCGATCAAGGTGACACGATTGCAGCCCAAAATAGCCTCAGCGGGGTTTCCCTCACGGTCGGTTCTAAGGATTTCGATGAGGCACTTGTCCTCGGAGAAATGCTGGTCCAGGCCTTTGGAGCAGCTGGCGCGGACGTTGGCAATCAAGTGGGACTCGGAGGCACGAGTGTTGCGCGCACCGCGCTCACATCAGGTGAAATTGATGTGTATCCCGAATACAACGGCACCGGATGGGCCGTTCACCTCGAGCAGGAAGATCCAAGTTTTGACTCTGCAGAGTTGACTGCAAACGTCAAGGAAATGGATTTTGACAAGAACAATATTGTGTGGATTGGGCGCTCGCCGTTCAACAACACCTATGGTTTTGTTTCGAGCCCTGAGGTCACAGAGGCAAACGGTGGCGCATTTACCACGCAAACCTTCATGGAATACGTTCGTGACAATCCCGATGCGACCGTATGCATGGAAACTGAATACCCCGATCGTCCCGATGGTCTGATATTGACCGAAGAAGCAACGGGCATTCAAATGCCAGACGGCCAGGTCAGCATTCTTGACACGGGCGTCATCTACACGGAAACTGCAAACAACAATTGCACATTCGGCGAGGTCTACACGACCGATGGCCGTATTCCTGCTCTCAGCCTCACCTTGGTTGAAGATCCAGGTGTCAATATTGTTTACAACGTTTCAGCGAGCATGCGCGGTGAAACATATGATCAGGCCCCGGATCAATTCGAGGCAATAGTGGCGGCAATCTTGCAGCCACTTGATAACGACACGATGGCCGAGTTGAACAAGCGAGTATCTGCTGACGGTGAAGAAGCTTCAGCTGTCGCTAACGACTTCTTGGTCTCGAACGGAATCATTGCAGGTTAGTTCTCAAGGGCGTGAAAGCGGAATTCCGCTTTCACGCCCTTCTTGCATTTCCGTAGCAGATTAAACAAATTAGAGGAACATTCATGGATGGAATTTTCAGTTGGTTCACCTACCTGTCAACACGGGGTGATCTGGTCACCGAGACATTGCTTCAAACTTTGACCTATGTTGTCTTGGTTACCGTCTCAGCCAGTATTTTTGCTGTCCTATTAGGTGTGGCAACCCGCAATCGTCCTTTTGCCAAAGAGTTGTCCATGTCCATTGCCAGCGTGTTTCTCACCATTCCCAGTCTCGCGCTCTTTACCATTTTCATTCCAATAGTCGGACTGGGCTTCAAACCATCCTTCATAGCGCTTTTCTTGTACGCACTGCTTCCAATTATGCGAAACACGACGGCTGGGCTCGATTCGGTGGATGCCAGCGTGCTGGAGTCAGCTAAAGGAATGGGACTTACCTCCACGCAGATTCTCCTGAAGGTGCAACTTCCACTTGCCTGGCCCATCATGCTGGCAGGTATTCGAGTGTCAGCACTGCTAACCGTGGGGATTTCAGCGATTGCCACGCTCGTGGCCGGCGGAGGCCTGGGAGATTTCATCAAGAGTGGGCTTGCGCGCCTTCCACTCCCTAATTCACTCGAAGCGATCTGGACAGGCGTGATCCTCTCGCTTGCCCTAGCGCTTGCCATAGACCTATTTCTTCGTGGCGTTGGTCGAGTCACGACTCCGAGCGGAGTGCGCTCATGAACCCACAGGAGACAGCAGTGTCAGAGATTTCAGAACCATGTATCAAACTTGAAAATGTCAACAAGACTTATTCAGGTGTCAGTGCCCCTGCAGTCAAAGATCTTTCACTTGAAGTTGCCCGCGGTGAGATCTTGGTTCTTGTTGGGCCGTCGGGCTGTGGAAAGAGCACGACATTGCGTTTGATAAACCGAATGATCGAACCGACATCGGGCCGAATCATTTACGAAGGCGCGGACGTTACCAAAGGAGATCCAAACGAGTTGCGGCGTCGCATGGGCTATGTCATCCAGCAGGTTGGGCTGTTTCCGCACAGAACGATCGCTGAAAACATTGCGACCGTGCCCAAGCTCCTGAAGTGGCCCAAGGCCAAAGTGAATTCCCGAGTCGATGAACTCCTGGAAATGGTGTCTATGGATCCGTCGATTTACCGTGATCGTTATCCCAAAGAACTCTCAGGGGGACAAGCGCAACGCGTGGGTGTTGCAAGAGCGCTCGGCGCAGATCCTGATGTGCTGTTGATGGATGAGCCGTTCGGTGCCATTGACCCCATTACTCGAGATCGATTGCAAAATGAGTTCCTTAGATTGCAGGAGGAACTCAAAAAGACAATCGTTTTTGTTACGCACGACATTGATGAGGCAGTAAAAATGGGTGATCGGATTGCGATCCTGCGCGATCAGTCAGAGATCGCGCAGCTGGATAAACCTGAAGTCATTCTCACCGATCCAGCTGATTCATTTGTAGAGAACTTCCTGGGATCAGGTGCGATTCTTAAGACGCTCACATTGAGGCGTGTTCGGGATATTGAACTTTCCCAGCCTGTGATCATTAAGCGCTCAACGAATCGGTCTGATGCGATTCTCGCTTTGCATGATTCTTATTTTCCGTACGCTGTTTTGTTAGATGATCACGATCATCCCATTGCATGGGTTGACGAGCGCGCCCTTAATCGCTCCGATTCCCTTGATCGCTCCGGTGCCAGCATCACCGTTCAGTTGCAACCCGAAGACACGCTGCAGGATGCCCTCAGTGGAATGTTGCAGACGGCAGCGGGCATGTCGGCAGTTGTTAATGGCCGTGGTCAGTACCTTGGCACTTGCACGATCGAGTCACTTGCATCGATGCTGATCGCCCAACCTAACGGTGGGTCGGCATGAGCACCGCTGTAGTTACCCCGCGACAAGGTTCGGCGGCGTCGCTGCCAGCCAGGCGTAACTTAAAAATGACTCAATTGGATTTAATTGTTACCCCAATCTTTTTTGTGCTTCTGGCAATCCTGCTCGCCGTGGTGTGGTTCTATTCCGATTTTGATCGAACGACAACGAGCATTTTGGAGCCAAGCCGACTGTGGACTCAGTTCAAACAACAGATTTATCTAGCGTTGTGGTCGACGGCACTCGTAATTGTCCTGGCCATCCCACTGGGAATATTGGTGACTCGCGAGGGTGCTCCACGACTCAAGAACAACCTCGTGAGTTTACTTGGTCTGGGTCAGGCAATTCCGGCCTACGGATTGATCGTTCTGTTCTTCGTGGCTTTCGGTCAAGGTTCCGTCACGGTCATTTTGGCCCTTGCCACGTTCGCACTTTTGCCCGTACTTCGAAATACAATTGTGGGGTTGGAGCAGGTAGACCAGTCAGTCATTGAGGCGGGCAAGGGAATGGGTCTGACCAGCGTGCAAAGGTTGCGCAAGATCGAGTTGCCCTTGGCAGTCCCGGTGATCATGGCTGGCATTAGAACGGCCACAGTGATCAACGTTGGCATGGCAACGCTTGCCTATCTCATTGGTGGTGGTGGCCTTGGTGAGACTATTGCTGCAGGGCTTAAGAACGGACGACCAACCGCGATCTTCGTGGGTGC